>CAZURD010000026.1:0-25182 GCA_964623445.1 uncultured Prevotella sp.
GCCGATGTGTGGGCAAGCGGGGTGGGGCAGGGCGGCGGGGAAGTATGTGTCTGTTGCGTGAATCAGTCAACGCTAATCTTCACGGGGTTGTCGAGTTCCTCACGCCATTTCTTCAGGTAGTCAAACCAAGCCTCGGAAGAATGGTATCCGAAGTCCTCGTTGTCCGACCCGAATGTGATGTTGTAACTCAACTTGTTAGTAGCGTTGCCAACAACAAACGGATAGTTGTCCTTGTTGGCCGGCATTTCGTTGACGACATTGGCCGCAGGTATGCAGATGCCAAGTCCGACGGTCTCGCGCTTGTGTCCGGCGGAGTCTTTTTCAGACACGGGCCAGTCTGTGCCCCAGCATCCGCGCAGCCCCTTGCTGTCGCTGAATTCCACGGAATTCTTCACGTTGATTATTCCCGTGGCAAACTCATAGCCTGTGGCAGGCTCGCCAAACGTAATGTCCACGAAGCAATCGCGGCGTCCGGCATAAAGCGTGTAGAGCGTGGACATGTCGAGCTTGGCCTTTCCGGGGTTCATCGTGTTCCATCCCTCGTCTATCACCTCTACGATAGTGCGCAGCGGGCCGCGCGAGATTATGCGCAGGGTGCGGTGGTCTACGTCGGCAAGCATCTGTGGCGACTGGCCGTCCCAGCCGCGCAGGGTGCCAAGGCCAAACGTCTCTCCCACCCAGAGCACATCGTCGCCGAAGCCGGCGGCCTTCTGTTCGTCGCTCGGATAGAATTGCGTCTGCTTCAGCTCAAGCCCCTTGTGGTATTTTCCGTATGTGTCCACGGTCTGGCGATGGTCAAAGTACACGCGATAGGCCACCATGTCGTTCTCGAAAGCAGGGCCGTGGTGGTGGAGCATCCAGTAAGGATTCGTGCCATTGTCCACTGTAAGGCTGCTTATGTAGAGGTCTTGTTGGTTGTTGCTCTTCACCTTTTTGTTGGTAATGAGCATTTCCGCATACACTTGCGGGGTGTATTCCCGTGGCTCACCGCTCTCCGAGAGTTGCACGGTGAAAGTCTGTTCGCCCTTTGAGGCAATGTCGGTGAGGAAGCAAAGTTCATCGTAGCGGCCGTCGCCGTTGAGGTCGTCGAGTTGCGACGGAACTTCATTGCCGTCGCGGGTGACGAGTGCCGAGGCCACCTGCTGGGCGCGCCCGCGCAGGTCGATTACCACGGGGACGGCCTTGCGCTCCGTCGTCGATGGGTTTTTTACGCTCACGGTGAGGGTCTCTTGGGCTGCCGCCGTCGTGCTGAGCACAGCCGTGGCCGCCATTGCAAGAATGCTTTTTGTTGTCATAAGTGTTATTAGGTCTGTTTTGGATTGTGCATGAAAGCGTCGGGAAGCGGGTGCAAAGCGAGCGGGAAAAGGTGACTTTCGATTCCGCTTTTGCCAAACCCCATCCTGTCTTCGTTGGAGCAAAGATACCGAAAATGTTGGACAGAACTGCCTAAATGCCCCTTTTTATGGGCAAAAGGCAACGACTTTGCGTTGAATTTTATTTATTTTGGCTTAGTTTTTGGTCTTTTCAATTTTGTTGGCTATATTTGCAAATGATATTAACAGGCGTATCAGTAATTGATGACGGCGTGCGTAGACTATACATTATAATATATGTGGCAATGCTTTCCATTTGTTCTTGCAAATGGGAATCAATGCCCTTTAACTGCGGCAAACCCGAAGACAGCGTTGCCGTGGCACGCTACGACCGCCTGCAAAGCCTCTATCTCACCACAGGTGACTATTCCGCCATGCAGCAAATGTACACGGAGTATCCCATGCAGACAAGAACGCTGATAGAAGATGTGCTGAAGATAGGCCGCGTGAACGACCCTACCATCAACTCAAAGTTCCTGCATTTCTATCAAGACACGGTGCTGCAAGCACTCATAAACACCGTGGAGCAGCAGTATGTCAACATGGACGACATCAACAAGGAGCTTGAACGCGCTTTCGGTTACCTGCGCAAGGAAATTCCGGGGATGCCTCTCCCGCAAGTGTACACGCAGATAGGCACTCTTGACCAAAGCATCGTGGTGGGCAACAACACCATCGGGATAAGCCTCGACAAGTATTTGGGAAAAGACTATCCGCTGTACCTGCAATACTATGACGAGGAACAAAGGCGCGAGATGGAGCGCACGATGATTGTGCCCGACTGCCTTGTGTTCTACGTGTTGAGCCTGTACTCCATGCCACACGAGCATGAGTTGTGCGACATACACATGGGTAAGATAATGTGGGTTGTGAACAAGGCTGTCAGCCGTAAGGCATTCAACAACGAGTTTGTGCAGAAAGTTGACCGCTACATGCACCGTCACAAGGACTGTTCCGTTGAGCAATTGCTTAACGGCGACAACCACAG
Organism: uncultured Prevotella sp.; assembly: GCA_964623445.1. Lineage (GTDB taxonomy): Bacteria > Bacteroidota > Bacteroidia > Bacteroidales > Bacteroidaceae > Prevotella. The sequence goes on from CAZURD010000026.1 coordinate 2,362, forward strand.
GGAGCTTCTCGCAAGCTGAACATCTTTGTGCTTTGCTGCTTTCCAAAGACAGCAAACGTGAACTTTTACGCATAAAGCAGGTGCGTCTGCCCTAAATGCTCCATCCCTTTTTGCGCAAAATGATGACGCGCAAAGCACTAAAAATCCTTAACTTCATAAACTCATTTTGGTACAGCAAACATGATAATTGCCGTGACAGATGGGTTAAATTTCACTGAAAACATAGAAAAAAGTCCAGTTTAATTGGTTAAAAACTGAAACAAGAATTTTTATTCGATGAAATATCGTATATTTGCAGTGAATAAAACCAATACGATACATAAAAACACATACTAACCAAAATAAAGAAAGACAAAAGCCAAACGAAACAATGAAAAGACTTTATTTTACTATTGCTGCAATGTTTTCCCTCCTGCCTACGATGGCAAGCGGCATCACCATCGAACCCCAGACAGACCAGCTCCTGCTTGGTGACAGCCTGCGCTTCTCCGTCGTTGCGCCCGAGGTGGAGTCTGTCAACGTGGAGCTTGTTGCCCCGGAGGGCTACGTGCTCGAATTTGAACGGCTCTACATGAAAGACGGCTGCGCCAAAGGGGCATTCTATATGCGCCCGCTGCTGCTCTCCGGACTGTATGAGCTGCGGGCATACACGTGGGAGGACGTTGAGGCAGACAGCACGGATTATGCCAGCCGTGTGGTGGCGGTCTACCAACGGGAGGACGACCGCGCCACAATCCTCGCGCGCAAACGCCCATATCTGAAACGCATAGGCCAACGTCTTTCGCTACGGCCTTTCTCCACAGAGGAACTTGCATTGCTCGACGTTGAGACAGTCTGCGGACTGCCCTGCACAAAGGAAGCCCCAAGCTACTACGAAAATCCGGACTTCCACACCGGATTACAGACAGAAAAACCATATACCCACTCCATCGTCACCACCACCATTGATGCCGAGGTGAGATGGGCGAGGAAATTCACAGAATTCAAATATAGTGAGCTACGGGGTTTTGAGGCTACACATGAATTTCTGGTAAATATCTTACGACATTGGCAGTATGAACTTTTGCCACTGCGCATCCTGTGCCTTGACAAAATGTCCGATATCGATGCAGTACCAACTAAAACGCTGCTCATCGACGATGGGCTGATAAGTTTCAACCTGAGCGATTATGACACAATAGTAGTGCGCACTGACTACGATATTTGCGAGGCTTATTCATACAGCAACAGGAGACCACGTATTCAATTGTACGACTTTTCAATTAGAGCGTATGCCAATCGTAGTATGTACTTGAGCGGCTGGGCAGATCCAGTCAGTGGACGTCCCGCTATTATAGTTTGTTTTGTGCGCAAGACAGACAAGAAATAAAGCAAGCCAATGTTTGCGCATAGACATCGAGTTGCATACTCGCCAAGCCAGTGAAAGTGGCCTCCGCCGAAACGTTGCGATTGATAGACAACGTGAAACGCGACTCGACAAGGACATGACGTAGCGGGTAGGTTGGATGGCAGGAGACAGCAAGCTGGCCTCCTGCTTCATATTCCCGCTCCAATGGCCATGCAACAAAAAACGCCCCAGAATCGGGGCGTTTTACATAAGGTAAACTTTAAACCTATGCACACAAACGGTGTGCGCAGCTAATTTAGCGCGATTTTTGTTGCGCTCAAAGCCTTGGCGTGTGCATTGCACCCGCATCGACAAATAGGTCGCGCACGGTGTTGATTTCAAGGAATGACGTACCGCCTCCCTCGGCAAAACTTCCGCTAAGGTAAGCCACCTTGTCCTCCATGGTGAGATACCCTTTCTGGCGCAACATCCGCAATGCAGCGAGGAATTGTTCCCTTGCGTCCATCTGCTCGTGCTGTGCCACAGGTATCACACCATAGCTCAGGGCTAACCATCGTTGCACCTTGTCCTTATAGCAGATGGCCAAGATCGGATTTGAACCTCGGAAAGCCGCAAGGTTACGGGCTGTCTGTCCCGTCCTGCTATCTGTGATGATGCCTTTCACGCCAAGCCGCTCGGTGGCTTCGACGGCATTCCATGCGAGAAACTCCGGCACGTCGCAGTCGGGGCTGAGTGGAATTTCTATGTCGTGCTCCTTCATCTTGTCCTGTTCGGCCTGCTCTGCGATGGCAGACATGGTTCTGACAGCTTCTATGGGATATTTGCCCGAGGCCGTCTCGCCGCTTAGCATGAGTGCATCGGTGCGGTAGTATATGGCGTTCGCGATGTCCGTCACCTCGGCTCTTGTAGGTCGTGGGTTGGTAATCATCGTGTGAAGCATCTGCGTTGCCACGATGACAGGCTTTCTGGCCAGCAGGCACTTGTGTATGATGCGTCGCTGTATTCCAGGTATTCGCTCTATGGGCACTTCTATTCCAAGGTCACCGCGCGCAATCATTATGCCGTATGAAGCCTCTATGATTTCGTCGATGTTGTCGACTCCCTCTTGATTTTCTATCTTTGAGATTATCTTTATGTCACTCCCGCGACTGTCGAGAATCTCCTGCACGGCGGCTACGTCTGAGGCATTGCGCACAAAAGAGTGCGCAATGAAGTCTATGTCCTCATCGATTGCGAGATTGATGTTGGCTCGGTCTTTCTCGGTGATGGCGGGAAGGTCGATGTGTACCCCCGGCACGTTCACGCTTTTGTGCGACCCGAGCACTCCGTCGTTGAGCACTTGCGCGATGACGGCAGGGCCGTTGATGCCTATTACCGTCATGTCGATGGCACCGTCGTCGAAGAGTATGTGGTCACCAACGTGTACGTCGTTGGCAAAATTGACGTAAGACAGGTTTACGATGTCATGTTCTGTGTCCATCTCCGGACGTCCGAATATTTTCACCACATCCCCTGTCTTGTAGACAATAGGCTCACAGCACCCTGTGGTGCGTATCTCCGGGCCTTTCGTGTCGATTAGAATCCCGATGTGTTTCGACACCTTACGTGTGTTGCTGATAATCTGCCTGATGCCATCCGGAGAGGCATGGGCCGTGTTCATGCGCACCACATTCATACCAGCGTCAAACAATTGCCGTATGAATTCGGTGTCACATCTCCTGTCGCTAATGGACGCTACAACCTTTGTTTGTTTCATTCTATGGTTAAGTTCTGTCGGCTTTCTGTGTTATGTATGACTTGTCCGTACTGGAAGAGGGAAAGTGTCACGAGACGGAAGCGGTGGTGTAAGCTCGTCATATAATTTCCCTCAGCAAGCGCATGAGACTGTCTGGGTCGTCCCACTTGAAGCCAGGTGTTTGTATTATCGTCTTGTAAAGACGTCTTTTCTCCTTCGGAAACAGCTTCTGCACGGTGCGATCATGCACCTTTACAATATCTCCGTTGATGTCGAAATAGAACATACGCATAAGCGGATAAGACTGTTCATCGTCGGGAGTGAGGTTTGCTGAATTGAAGTTGACGTGCGCCCCTATCTCCAGATTTGTCATCTGTGTGTTGTTCATAAGTTGTGTGCGATAGGCATCCACGTCAATCATCGTCACACAAAGCAGCTTGCTATTGCCGAGCGTGTCAATGACACTGGCCAGCACGGTGTCCACCATCACGTAGTCGACACCTCCTATCTCCACCGCGCGTATCTGTGATGGCTCAGCCTCCATTGTGGTTCGCCCGCGCTTGTACACAAGCGAGCTGTTCTTCAAGAACACGTTGGCTTGATTCTGCGTTATTATCCTACCATCAGTGAGTGTTATCTTGGCTGGCTGGAATGTCTCAAAGACAGTAGTTCGTGTTGTGGTTGATGGCATATCCTGTGCCTGAAGAACTGACAAGAACAGGGTGACAAGAATCAAAGATATAGTTTTTTTCATGCGAACGAATGCTTTTGGGCTACAAACCAAATTTATTGCAAATATACACATTTACGTTTACATACGAGAGATAAATGAAAACAAAATGCCAATTAAGTTTTTTTAGCGTCAAAAAGTGCCTGCATCGGGAGCTACGGATTACTTTTTTTTGTAATTTTGCAGCACTTTTAGAGCTGCAAGCAGATATAAAGTTGATAATCAGACAGTTGCAATATATTTCAGGCATTTGGTTAAGATGAGACAATTAAAAATTCAGAAGAGCATCACCAACCGTTCGAGTGAAGCCCTGGACAAGTATCTTGTTGAAATAGGTCGTGCCCCGCTCATCTCCATCGACGAGGAGATAGAGCTTGCCCAGAAGATTCGCAAGGGCGGCATCGAGGGCGAGCGCGCAAAAGACAAACTTGTGACGGCCAACCTGCGTTTTGTGGTGTCGGTTGCAAAACAGTACCAACATCAAGGTCTGACACTGACCGACTTAATAGATGAGGGCAACATCGGCCTCATCAAGGCTGCGCAGAAATTCGACGAGACGAGAGGCTTCAAGTTCATCTCTTATGCAGTGTGGTGGATACGCCAAAGCATACTTCAGGCCATTGCCGAACAAAGCCGCATCGTGAGACTGCCGCTCAACCAAGTGGGTTCGCTCAACAAAATCAACCACGAGATCAATAAGTTTGAGCAGGAAAACCAGCGTCATCCCTCTGTGTCGGAATTGAGCGATGCCACCAACCTCGATGAAGACAAGATTGGACAGAGCCTCATGGCCGATGGACATCACGTTTCCATCGACGCTCCTTTCCAAGACGGAGAGGACAACTGTATGCTCGATGTCTTGGCAAGCGGTGAGGACAGCAGAACCGACCGTCACGTAGACCACGAGTCGATGGCGCAGGAGCTTAACTCTGTGCTCAACAAGGTGCTGAAAGAACGCGAAATCACCATTATCCGCGAATGCTTTGGCATTGGCTGCCACGAAAAAGGACTGGAAGAAATTGGCGACCAGCTCGGACTGACGCGCGAACGTGTGCGCCAAATCCGCGAAAAGAGCATAGCTAAGCTGCGCGACAGTGGTAACGCCAAGATTCTGATGAAGTATCTGGGCTAAATCCAAGCCCAATGTTTAAATAGGATTGCCCGCCGTCTGGGAATGTGAACATCATCCCATGCGGTGGGCATTTTTCTTTGAACATACCCGCATCAAAACAGGTTTCAAGCAAGGACGGACATGGCAACGCAGAGGAGAGACCAGCCTGACCTTATTAATATTATATAGACCGAATGGCATTTTCTTCTCTCGAAAGGCATTTAATCTTATATTTTCCCTAACTTTGCAGTCACGAACTATCGCTACAATGCGCCTCCTAACAGATGAAAATCCCTCCGTAAGGAGACGTTGCGTAAGCTGGAAGCCACTAACCAAGACAGACAAGCAATGGACACACTAACCAAGACAAAGGGCAGGGCGACCCTCGTTGCCCTACTCTTAGCCTGTAGCGCGGCTAATGCGCAATACCCCTCGGGTGGACTTAAAGGCTCTACATCCTACAACATCGACCGCCGTGATGCTCCACGCACACTGCAATACACCCCGGATGGGCGTGACTTCGTATGTGTAGATGGCAACAATCTTTACACCCGCGCCCTTTACGGCGGCTACACCGAGTATCGGGTGGAAACAAGCGACAGACCCATTTTTGCCGTCTACAAGAGGAGCAACTCACGCAATGTGCGTTTCCGTCTGCTCACTGGTGGAGTGGAATATCCACTTGAACAGACGACTCATTGCGAGGCTCGTTACTCAGACGGCGCACGTCGTTACACGCTCACCGACAACCGGTGGGGCAACGGGGTGTTGAAAGTGGAAGTAGTCGCTCCCATTGAGGGCGAACTGGCGGTCTGGCGGTTTGAGGCGGAAGGCTTCGCCGACCCTGTAAGCTTACGTGCCTTGGTGTGCGATATAGCGAAAACACGCCTCAGCCGCGCCGGTGACATTGGCACAGACCCACGCGAGAGTTTCAATGCCGCGCCGGGCGACAAGAATCTCGAAACCGCAGAATGGGTTGCCAACGGTATGACGCACTTCGTAATCGGTGCAGACACCATCTGCGCCATGACTGAAGCTGAGGCGACTGCACTGTTCGATGTTACGATGGAACGCAACAGTGAAATGGCTGCGCGTATTACGTTCGACACCCCCGACCCATTCATAAACACACTTGGCGGGGCACTTGTCATGGCCGCTGATGGCGACTGGGACGGCAAGACGTGGCTCCATGGGTGCGTAGGGTGGCGTATGCCGCTGGCCGGATGGCGGGCGGGCTACATCGGCGACGTGCTCGGATGGGGCGAAAGAGCCGTCTCCCACTTCGATGCCTATGCCAAGAGCCAGGTCACTGACGTGCCGGCTACACTGCCACACCCAACGCAGGATCCGAAAGCCAACCTCGCCAGAGCCGAGAAGCGATGGGGCACGCAGATGTACAGCAACGGGTATATCTGCCGCAACCCAGAGCGGAACGACCAGATGCACCATTATGACATGAACCTGAACTACATCGACGAGTTGCTCTGGCATTTCTGCTATGATGCCGACACGGCATACATCCGAAAGATGTGGCCTGTGGTCAAGGCTCATCTTGCATGGGAAAAACGCAATTACGACCCTGACGGCGATTGCCTCTACGATGCTTATTGCTGCATCTGGGCAAGCGATGCGCTCTATTATAATGGTGGGGCTGTCACTCACTCGTCGGCATACAACTACCGAGGCAACCTACTTGCGGCACGCATGGCTGAAATCATTGGCGAAGACCCTACACCCTACCGCCAAGAGGCGGAGGGGATAGCACGGGCAATGGACGAACGCCTCTGGATTGAGGACAAAGGCCACTGGGCAGAATACGAAGACCTCATGGGACTGGGACGGCGGCACGAAAGCGCAGCAGTGTGGTCGGTCTATACACCAATCGACTGCGGTGTGGGAACGCCAGAACAACACTATCGTGCCACACGCTACGTTGATCGCTGCATCCCGCATATACCCGTTGTGGCCGACGGAAGATCATATGGCTCGACCATATCCACCACAAACTGGCTTCCATACGCATGGAGCATAAACAATGTTGCCGCAGCCGAGGTGATGCACACGGCTCTGTCGTACTTTCAGGCGGGTCGCTCCGACGCTGGTTTCATGCTTATGAAAGCCAACATAATGGATCAAATGTATCTCGGCGACTGCCCCGGTAACTTCGGACAGGTGAGCTTCTACGACGCTGCACGAGGCGAATGCTACCGCGACTTTGGCGACTGCATTGGCATATCCGCACGCACGCTGCTGCAAGGACTGTTTGGCATTGTCCCCGATGCGCTCAATGGACGGTGTGTTGTGCGCCCCGGCTTCCCCGTACAGTGGGACAGTGCTGCCGTGAAAACGCCTTATTTAAGCTACAAGTTCCGCCGCGAGGGCAACAAGATGGTCTACGACGTGGAGCAGAATTTCGCCCAGCCTCTCACTATCGTTATACGGCAGAACTTAGGGCAAGGTAAGTATCGTGACATTGTGGGCAATGCCGAAGCACACCAAGTGATCGAGACAGACGTGCCGGCCGTGGCCAATGAGCCAGTCTTCGATGAGCCTGTACAATTCACAGTTGATGCCGAAAAGTATGGACTTGGCGAGCCTGTGGCCGATGGCAAATGCAAGCCGCAGAACATCGACGTATGTTTCAATGCCTCGGTGACGGACATTTTCAAAAGCGACTACCTTTCGCCACGCCCCGACCGTACCACACTGCAAATCCCGCTCCACGGCATTGGTGAATGGTGTCACTTCGACCCAGAGACGAATATCAACGACTCCGTGTTTCGCTCAATGGTATCAGACGGGCAGGTAACGATAGCCGGCATACCATTCCGCACGCCATCGGAGGGTAGCAACATCGCATACACCTCACTTTGGGACAATTATCCCGACAGCATTGTGATCCCCCTCAACGGAAAGGCGACATCGGCCTACCTGCTTATGGCTGGCTCCACGAACCACATGCAGAGCCGAATAGACAACGGTATCGTGGTGGCCACATACAAGGACGGTTCGGCCGATACCCTGCACCTTCTCAATCCAGACAACTGGTGCCCCATCGAGATGGACTACTACGTGGACGGCAAGGCTTTCTATACCACGCAGCCGCGCCCCATACGCATAGCCCTCGGTACAGGACAGGTTAGCCGTGACCTTGGCGCGGAACTCGGTCTCGATGACGTTTACGTGCGTCCCATTCCGGGCGGAGCTGCGCAAATGCTGAAAATGCCGCTAAACCCGAAAAAGAAACTGTGCTCTCTGACCGTGCGCACGCTCTCAAACGACGTGGTGATTGGCCTCATGGCTGTGACGCTGCAATGAAAACTAACGCGCCCGATGGCAGAACTGTCTTTGCCATCGGGCGCGTCTCTCTCTGCTGGTTGTCCTGCACCATTTGCATTTCAACTTACTTTTGACTATAAATCACGATGCTTAGTCCTGCGTATCAATTTTTTATATTAACTTTGCAGAGGCTACGCTCGGGATCGGTGGGGTAGTTCGCATTCCATTCGTCGGCATTTGTCTTGCTGAGACAAAGCGGATGTATTGATGCCCTGGCGGGGCTACAAGCCTGTCACAATTCATGCACACGCGTGGCATCTGTGAATGACGTAAAAGCGCGTGGAGGCAAACTGCATAGGCGCGAAAGGCGCGGCCGGATGTTTGCCGTTGCAAAACATAACACAGTGTTTTATGGGAATCTTCGGATTATTCAACAAAAAAAAGAAGGAGACCTTGGACAAAGGACTTGAAAAGACCAAGGCCAGCGTGTTTGACAAGATTGCGCGGGCTGTGGCTGGGAAGTCCAAGGTGGACGATGAAGTGCTCGACAACCTTGAGGAGGTGCTTATTACGAGCGACGTGGGTGTGGACACTACGCTGAAAATCATACGTCGTGTGGAAGAGCGTGTGGCTCGCGACAAGTATGTTAGCACATCGGAACTAAACGCAATACTGCGCGACGAGATTGCATCGCTGCTGGCAGAGAACAACACAGCCGATGCCGATGACAACTGGGACTTGCCCACCGACCATAAGCCGTATGTCGTCTTGGTAGTCGGCGTGAACGGAGTGGGCAAGACTACCACCATCGGCAAGCTGGCTTACCAGTTCAAGAAGGCCGGCAAGAAAGTGTATCTCGGAGCCGCCGACACTTTCCGCGCTGCCGCCGTGGAGCAACTCTGCATCTGGGGCGAACGCGTGGGTGTTACGGTGATAAAGCAGCAGATGGGCAGCGACCCGGCCTCCGTGGCCTTCGATACGCTAAGCAGTGCAAAGGCAAACGGGGCAGACGTGGTGCTGATAGATACCGCTGGACGCCTCCACAACAAAGTGGGGCTGATGAATGAGCTGAAGAAAATAAAGGAGGTGATGAAGAAAGTTCTGCCCGATGCGCCCGACGATGTGATGCTTGTGTTAGACGGAAGTACGGGGCAGAATGCATTCGAGCAGGCCAAGCAGTTCGCCGCCGTAACGCAAATCACGTCGCTCGCAATCACGAAACTCGACGGCACGGCCAAGGGTGGGGTGGTGATAGGCATCAGCGACCAACTGAAAGTGCCTGTAAGGTACATCGGCCTCGGCGAGGGCATGGACGATTTGCAGCCGTTCAACAAGCGACAGTTTGTGGATTCCCTGTTCAACAATGGCTGACACATGGAGCGGAAGACGGTTGACATCATAACAATGGGCTGCTCGAAGAATCTTGTCGACAGCGAGACGCTAATGGGGCAGCTCGAGGCTCACGGCTTCAAATGCACCCACGACAGCCCAAACCCAAAAGGCGAGATTGTCGTAATCAACACTTGCGGATTCATAGAGGATGCCAAGCAGGAGAGTATCGACGCTGTGCTTGAGTTCGCGCAGGCCAAGGACAGGGGGCGCATTGAGCGGCTCTACGTCATGGGCTGCCTCTCGCAACGCTACCGCAAGGAACTGGAGGAGGAAATACCGCAGGTGGACAAATTCTTCGGCAAGTTCGATTACAGGCAGCTTGTGGCCGAACTCGACAGCAATGCCGCCTCTGACACGCCCGCGCCACGGCACGTGACTACGCCACGACATTATGCTTACCTTAAAATCAGCGAGGGATGCGACCGCCATTGCGCCTATTGTGCCATCCCCATCATGACGGGACATCACAGAAGCCGGCCGATGGAAGACATATTGAACGAGGTGCGCGGCCTCGTGGCACAGGGGGTTAAGGAAATTCAGGTGATAGCGCAAGAACTGACATACTACGGTGTCGACCTCTATGGCTCGCAGCGGATAGCTGAATTGGTGGAACGCATGGCCGACGTGGAGGGCGTGGAGTGGATAAGACTTCACTATGCCTATCCGGCGCAGTTCCCTTGGGAGCTGTTGCGTGTGATGAGGGAGCGACGCAACGTCTGCAAGTATCTTGACATCGCGTTGCAGCACATATCCGACAATATGCTCATGCGAATGAGACGTCACGTCACCAAAGCAGAGACTAAAGCCCTCGTGGAGCGCATACGCGCCGAGGTGCCTGGCATACACTTGCGTACAACGCTCATGGTGGGATTCCCGGGAGAGACCGACGAAGACTTCGAAGAACTGATGGAGTTCACGCGCTGGGCACGCTTTGAGCGCATGGGGGCTTTCGCTTATTCAGAGGAGGATGGCACTTATTCTGCACACCACTATGCCGACGACATACCGCAGGAGGTGAAACAGCAACGCCTCGACCGCCTCATGGCACTGCAACAGCGCATCAGTGCCGAGGTGGAGGCGGCCAAGGTGGGCACTGTGATGCGCACCATCATCGACAGGCGCGAGGGTGATTGGTATGTGGGACGAACGGAGTTCTGTTCCCCTGAGGTGGACCCTGAAGTGTTGATTCCTGCCGGGGAGAATGCGCTTAAAGTGGGGGAGTTCTACGATGTGAGGATAACCGGAGCGGAGGAGTTCGACCTCTATGGCACAACCATTACTAAATGACACAGCCAATGAACAACAGGGAGTTTATCATCGAATTGGCACAACGCACTGGATATAAAGCCGCTGCAACGCAAAAGATGGCTTCTACGCTCATTGACGCGCTCGGCGATGCCTTTCAGGAGGGAGCGTCCGTGGACATCGATGGCTTCGGCACGTTTGAAGTGAAGAAGAAAGTGGAGCGCATCATGGTCAATCCCTCTACGCAACAGCGCATACTTGTGCCGCCGAAACTCGTGCTCGGCTTCAGGCCGGATGCCGAGTGGAGGGACGAGATAAGGAAGAAAGAATAGGCGTATGGAGAGCATGAAACTGCAAGATATAGCCCGCGTGCTGGCCGAACGCAAGCAACTGCAAGACAGTGTGGCCATGACGTTTGCCACAACTATGTTCGACGTGATACGCGAGGCACTTGGACGCGACCGCATCGTGAAAGTGAAAGGACTTGGAACTTTCAAGGTAGTGGAGGTGAACGCACGTGAAAGTGTCAACGTCAACAGCGGCGAGAGGGTGACGATTGAAAGCCATTCAAAGATAACGTTCACTCCCGACGCGGTGATGCGCGACATAGTAAACAAGCCGTTCTCTCAGTTTGAGACTGTGGTTCTTAACGACGGCGTGGAGTTCGATGACCTGTTGCCTGCCGAGGAGGCCAATATTGCAGAGCCAGATGTGGCCGACGACGGCACTTACCCTTACGAACCGGCAGAGGAGGAGGCTTCGGCATCCGCCGATTCGTCGGAGGAGGTGCAGACTGAAAGCACGGAAGAGGATGCGGACGAAGAGTCGTCTTCTGCCATTGATGTTGCTCCTGCTGTCACGGATGCGCCTGGTGACGTAGGCGTAGAAGTCCCAGCAGAAGAGGCCGAGGTTGCAAACTGCCATGCAAACGAGACCGTCCAGCCCGCAGTAGATGCCGCGATGGAAGATGGCGACGACCATATTGAACCTGTTGAAACCGAAAGCGATGGGCAAAGCCTTGACGAGCGACCCGACGCAGAGGCCGACTTGGAGAACGAAGACGAGGCTGCCTCAGTCGAAGATGAGGAGCAAGAGGTTCTTCCCGATGCTGAAGAGGATGACGAACTCTCCGATGGCGAAGAGGAAGAAGAGCTTGCTGGGGATGCCCCGACAGCCGCAACGCAGTTTGACAAGGACGGGCATGGAAAGCGCGGTGGTGTGCTCGTAGGCATACTGCTGTCTGTCGTGGCCATCGTCTTGCTTGGAATGGCGGCTTTCTGCGGCTTCCTTTACGGACGATATACCTCTGGCGACACCATATATATAGCATCGTTTGTGTTGAATCAGGATGCGCCCGACGAGCAGGCTGCCCCGATGCCTGTTCCGGCGCAGCGGGACACCACGGCAACGGCTGCCGACAGCGTGGCCAAGGACACTGTTGCCACGGCCGTGGAAAAGCCTGACACAGAGGAAGAAAAGGTATCGCAGACCAAGATGAAATCTGAAAAGCCAGCATTCGACTCTTCCGTGTATGAGCAGATGGATGCCCGTGTGCGTACAGGAGCTTACCGGATAGTGGGCACCGACCGCATTGTGACGGTGAAACAAGGCGAGACCTTGAAGAAAATTAGCGACCGCTTGCTCGGCTCTGGAATGGAGTGCTATGTCGAAGTGTACAACGGCCTGAACTCATCGAGCCAGTTGCAGGCGGGTCAGAAGTTGAAGATACCGAAATTGCAACTGAAGAAGCGGAAGTAATCCGCGATAAAAGCCAATCCCCATCAGCCTCTGGATATACGTTGGCTGGTGGGGATTGGTGTGTCAATGCTTTTCCTGTCGAAATTGCCGTCTGGCGCAGGTATGGGCTTTGCTGCCATTCGTTGCGCCGTGGACATTTGCATTCAAAGCCCCTCTCGGTAGAAGTCGAGGGCGGCGAAAATCTCCTCCTTGCAGGCCGTTTGGTCAAGGCGTATGTCGCCGATGCCGCTAAGCAGGGTGAAGTTTATTGTGCCGGCAACGTTCTTCTTGTCGTGCGTCATAAGCTGGTAAAGCTCTTCGTAGTCGTCGCAGGATATGCCGATACGCCCGTAATGCTCGTTGATGAAAGCCACGGTCTGTCGCATCTTGTCGCTTGGGAAGCCCGTTTTCACCACGCTTAGGTATAGCTCACACACAAGTCCGTAAGCCACTGCATACCCGTGGAGTATCGGTTTGCGGCGCATGGCAAACGACTCAAAGGCATGACCGGCCGTATGACCGAGGTTCAAAGCCTTGCGCAGGCCACTTTCGGTGGGGTCTTCGAGCACGATGCACTCCTTGATGCCCACCGACTGGGCTACCATGCGGCGCAGCTGGTCGAGGTCTGGCCTCTCTATGTCGAACGACAGCAGTTCAGCCCAAGTGCTTTCATCGCTTATCAAGCCGTGCTTCAGCATCTCGGCATAGCCTGAAAGCGTGTTCTCTGCATCCATTGTGCGCAGGAATTCGGTATCGAGCAGCACGCTGCGTGCATTGTTGAATACTCCAATCTCGTTTTTCAATCCGTTGAAGTTTATTCCCGTCTTTCCTCCAACGGAAGCGTCGACCATGGCGAGGAGCGTTGTTGGGATGTTGATGTAACTTATGCCGCGTTTGAATGTGGACGCGACAAAGCCCCCAAGGTCTGTCACCATGCCTCCGCCTACGTTCACAAGGAGCGAGTGGCGTGTGGCCCCGAGACGGCTAAGTTCCGTCCACACGTGTGCCGCAGCGTCGAGGTTCTTGTTTGTGTCGGATTGTTTTATGGTTATGACGTTTGCCCCTTGCATGGCGGGGCATTCCATTGCGAGCGGCAGGCAGAGCCTCGCTGTGGTCTCGTCGGCGAGTGCGAAGAGGCGATCGTGGGGGCATTGGCCTATGGCCTCGGCCAGTGAGCGGTCAAGGTCGGCGGATATGATGATGCTTTGCTTCTCCATTTGTGATAAAACGTTTGTGAAACTGTGGTGTTGGTGATGGCGCGATGCGATTAATCGCAGTATTCGTAGTACCACCAGTAAGTACCGGCGTAGTGCTGCCTGACTGCGTTCTTGCGTGCTTCTGGCGTAGGTTGGCTTCTCTCCAACTTGCGCAGGTCGTCGTAGTCGGTGTCCATCACCTTGTCATGGTACACTATAGAGGGCGTGGCTCTTAGGTGAGTGTATAGCGTGAGAGCCTCACGGTAGTGCAGCGGAAGTGAATCGTTCACGTCGTAGTATAGCGGCAGCTTACTGGCGAAATCGTCGAGGCGGCGGTCAATGAGTGCAGCGCACAGCTCATAGTCTGCAAGTAGCGGTGTGTCGAGACTGTCGCGGCGCAGTGCGGAGAAGTATTTCTCTGCACTCATTGGCGTTTGCGGGCGTGCCCCGAGGGCGCGGTAGATGCTGTCTGCGGGCAGGAGCAGGCATTCGCTGCGCCCTTTCATGGGAACAATGTCGTCGGCAGTGCCGGCCACGGGATACCTGAACAGGTTGTCGCCCATGCGTCCTTGCAGTGCGAGGGCGTATGCACGGAGCATGGTAAGAGCGGCATCGGTCTCCTCTGAATTGCGTCCGGCAGCGAGCGCGCCGTCAATATCGCCCCTCATGAGGCAGGCTTCGGCTCGCAGGCGGTGGTGGAGCGTGGCGTCGGAGTTGCCCGCAAGTCCCACGAAAAGGAACTGGGCGGCCAACAACAAGACATTGCGCCACATCGTGCTGGTGAAGAACAGTCCTGTCTCGGGGCGTAGGCCGAAGGCCTGGATGCGTTGTATCACCCAGCAAGCTCCGCCCCACAGGACGAGGATGGCAATGCACGGCCATAGTCCAAGGGTGTTGCTCACGATGCCGGGGGACACTGGTGTCATGCCGCCGAGCAGCGCAAGCACTATCGAGGAGGGCACGAACGTAAGGGCAAATGCCCACCCACGCAGTCTCGTGAGCCGCGCAACGCCTGCTTGCAGCAGTGCGAGCACGATGGTGATGAGCACTGCCCCAATCAGTGGGTTGTATGTGGTTGCCCCCTCACTCAATATGTGTTGGGATGTGGCAAGAAGGTCGGCTTGGAAGAAATAGAGGAAGATGAAAGAAAAGCAATAGAACAAGGCGCAGCTCACGGCAGTCGCCGCTGCCTGCCCTCTTCCTTTAGCGGCTTTGTCTCTTGGCATCATTGTGTGGTCGTCCTGATTTGTTTTTGTGGCGGCGTGGCAGAGCATCGCTTTGCAGATGCCTCAAAGGCGAGACCCGCCTCGGTGCTCCAGCGTCGTGGGACAGCCGGGGCGGGTCGTTGCTGGCGGCACAGCCGCGCCGTGGCACGAGCAGTGTTCAGTTCTTTTTGAGCACCACAGCCGAGCGCGCCGGGATGTATAGCTTGAGCCACTCCTTATGGTCTGCCACGTAGAGCGGGTCGAAGTTGGTGACGTGGGTCATGGTGTCGTCGGCCAGTCCATTGCCCCCGAACTGTGGAGCGTCGGTGTTTAGCACCACATCATAGGAGCCTGTGGGCACGAGAAAACCATAGTCGGTGAACGAACGGGTGGGGTTGAAGTTGAATACGAATACGAGGTCGCCACGGCTGAAAGCCAGCACTTGGTCGCCATCGTTGTGCCACACTTCCTGGAGAGGCAATGCCTGAAAGTTCTTCACGCTTCTGATCACCTTGAGCATCTCGCGGTCGAAGTCGCCAAGATAGTGGTAATCGAGTTCCTGATCGTCTACGAGATGCCACTGGCGACGTGCGTATTTGTAGCTCCAGCCGTTGCCTTCACGCGGGAAGTCGATCCATTCGGGATGCCCGAACTCGTTGCCCATGAAGTTGAGGTAGCCTCCGTTGATGGCCGCCAACGTCACGAGGCGAATCATCTTGTGCAGGGCTACACCGCGATGCACCATTCCGTTCTCGTCGCCAATCTTGAAATGCCAGTACATATCGGCATCGATGAGGCGGAAGATGATGGTCTTGTCGCCCACGAGGGCTTGGTCGTGGCTTTCGCAGTAGCTTATAGTTTTCTCATCGGGTCGCCTGTTCTTCACTTCCCAGAATATCGAACTTGGTTTCCAGTCCTCGTCTTTCTGCTCTTTGATGGTCTTTATCCAGTAGTCGGGGATGTTCATGGCCATGCGGTAGTCGAAGCCATATCCGCCATCTTCAAACTTTGCGGCAAGCCCCGGCATTCCGCTGACCTCCTCGGCTATGGTTATCGCATTGGGGTTGACTTCGTGTATAAGCTTGTTTGCCAAGGTAAGGTAGCAGATGGCGTTGTCGTCCTCATGGCCGTTGAAATAGTCACCATAGTTGCAGAACGCCTCGCCGAGGCCGTGGCTGTAGTACAGCATTGAGGTAACGCCATCGAAGCGGAAGCCGTCGAAGTGGAATTCTTCGAGCCAGTATTTGCAGTTGGATAGGAGGAAGTGAATCACCTCGTCATTGCCGTAGTCGAAGCAAAGGCTGTCCCATGCTGGATGTTCGTGGCGGTCGCCGGGGTAGAAGAACTGGTTGGGGTCGCCCGCAAGGTTGCCCAGTCCCTCCACTTCGTTCTTCACGGCATGGGAGTGTACAATGTCCATTATTACGGCGATGCCGTTGCGGTGAGCTGTGTCTATCAGCTCTTTCAGTTCCTCGGGAGTGCCAAAGCGGCTCGATGGGGCAAAGAACGAGCTTACGTGATAGCCGAACGAGCCATAGTATGGGTGCTCCTGTATGGCCATCACCTGAATGCAGTTGTATCCGTCGGCTATGACGCGGGGCAGGACGTTCTCCTGAAACTCACGGTATGTGCCCACTTTCTCGGCATCCTGTGCCATGCCCACGTGGCATTCGTAGATGAGCAGGGGCGACTTGTCGGCCTTGAACTTGCGTTTCTTGAACACGTATGGCTTTTCCGGGTTCCACACTTGAGCCGAGAACACTTTCGTCTCCTCATCCTGCACAACGCGGCGACACCAAGCCGGGATGCGTTCGCCCTCGCCGCCGTTCCACTTGACTTTCATCTTGTAGAGGTCGCCGTGCTTTATGGCCTTGTTGCTGAGTTTCAGTTCCCAGTTGCCTGTGCCTTCGATGCGCTTCAGTTGGTATTTAGGCGACTCCTTCCAGTCGTTGAAATCGCCTATGAGGTATATCTCAGTGGCGTTTGGCGCCCACTCGCGGAACACCCATCCACGCGGCACTTTGTGCAGTCCGAAGTAGAGGTGTCCAGTTGCGAAGTCGCTCAACGTGCGCTTCCCGCCGTCTGTCAGTTGGTTGATTTTCCACACGGCGTGGTCGTGGCGTCCTCGGATTGCACCCTCGAACGGCTCGAGCCACGGGTCGTTTTTCACGAGACCGATGTGTGGGTTGGGCTGCGGCTCTGCCTTGGCCTTGGCTGTTGCGGTGGCTTTCTTTCTCTCGGCCATGGTCTGTCAGGCTAAGACTTTGAATATGGCTTTCTTTATCTCTGGCTCGGTGGCTATGCAAGGGGCGTGTCCGTCCTGCGGGAAGAAGATGGCGAACATCCCCGGTTGGCATGTCACATAGCTGTCGGCGGCCACGCCAGACATCTTCGTGATGTCTTTTTGTTCGTTGTATTCGGCTTCGGGCAGGTTGTGCAGCGGTGTATATCCGTAGGTTTCGGCGCACGACAGCGGCACTTGTATGTCTATCATCTTCTTGTGCGTCTCCATAACGGCGGCATCGGGTGTCTTGCCTTTGGCCACGGTTATGTTCACGTAGAGGTCGTCGCCCTTTATCTTATGTATCCCGGTCTCAAGATTGTTGAGGTCGTTGGCTTTCAAAAACTCCACGACGTCCTTGAACAGGGGGTTGATACCCTGATACGACGCCAACTTGTCAAGTGTGTCTATTACCATAATTGTCAGTTTTTTAGATAGGTTATATGTGGTTTGTTTTCCTCTTTTCCGGTTGTGCCCGATGTCGTTTCGGCTTGCGTCGCTATTCGAGTCGTTTGTAGCCACGTATGTAGGTGCCTTGCGCCGTGATGTTGCCGTTGCTGTCTTTCTCCACGAAGCGTCCGTCCTTGAGGTCGTCCACGTAGCTGCCTTCAAAGCGGTTTCCGTCCTTGTCTTCCTCTATGGCCGGGCCGTTGCGCTTGCCATCCTTGAACGTTCCCTTGAACTTCCATCCGTCGGCGTAGTGTACTATGCCCTCGCCGTCAATCTGTCCGTCCTTGAACTCGCCCTCGAACACGTCGCCCGCCTTTGTCGTCAGCTTGCCTGCGCCGTTGGGCTTGTCTCCTTTCCACTCGCCCACGTACACGTTGCCGTTGCTCCATACGAGTGTGCCGTGGCCTTCCTTGTCGCCTTCGTGGAACTGCCCCGTGTACTTGTCGCCGTTGGCATACTTGAAGATGCCTATCCCGGTGCGTTCGCCGTTGACATAATCACCCTCGTAGACATCACCGTTCTTGAAGCGGTAGATGCCCTTGCCGTTTTGTATGTCGTTGCTCCACATGCCGGTGTACGAGTCCCCGTCGGCGTAGTTGAACGTGCCTTTGCCCGAGCGTCGGTTGTCTTTCCACCCTCCTTCGTATGTGGAGCCGTCGCCCCAGTCGAAAAAGCCTTCGCCGTTTTTCTTGTCGTCGGCCCAGTCACCCTTGTAGTATGCGCCGTTGGCAAAGGTGTATTTCCCCTTGCCCGAGCGTTGGTCCTCCTTCCATTCGCCTTCGTAGCGGTCGCCGTTGTAGTAGTACATCACGCCGTAGCCCTGCTGGTAGTCGCGAAACCACTGTCCCTCGTAGCGGTTGTTGTTGGCAAAGTAGAACGTTCCCTTGCCGTGTTGCTGGTTTTGGAACCATTGCCCTTCATACTTCTCTCCGTCGGCAAAGGTGTAGACACCATATCCTTGCCGCTTGCCTTTGACGTATGCGCCTTCATAGGTGTTGCCGTTCTCGTATGTGGTGCGCCCGTTTCCGTTGGGCTTTCCAGATACCATTTCTCCGTTGTACAAGCCACCATCCTTGGTGTTGCAGCTGCCCAGCGTTATCTTTTGCGCGCACAAAACGGCGGGCATCAGTGTGAGCAGCAGTGTGAATATGCTGTGCTTCAAAGCTGTTTCCTGTTTGTTTGTTTTTATTGCCAAAAGTAGAAAAAAATCTGTAGCTGTCAAAGCGTATTAGATTTTTTAACCCATTTCGGTCGTTAGGCTTTAGAATGATTCTGCGTCTTGTCGTGTGGCGTTGGGCGGCAGAGGTGTGTACGGGCGTTGTTCAAGTTGCAAATGGTGAAGCATTAACTTTTGGTATCATCTCTTAACGCTTGGGAAAATACACGACATAAAGCCTCGCCAGAACTGAATATTTCCGGAAACAAAAGATTTTGTGCGGAAATAAGCGACACAAGAGGACTTGTGCAAAGTTACTGATAATGAGGAATGTACGCCTTACGGAACTTCCGTGCCATGTTGATAATCCAAAGCCTGCCGTGCAACGAGGCATTAAATGCGCGGCGTTTAATGCCTCGTTGCACTCCAGTTGATGCCTCGTTGCGTCCCATTTAAAGTCCCGTTGCAGCGCAATGTGAGCCAAACGGCATGGCATTTGATGCCCTGTCGGCCTCTGTTCGATGCTCCGTTGCGTTCCAATGAGTGTCGGACAGCGCAGCGAGATGCCTTGTTGGCCATCTCACTTGCTCTGTTTTGGCATCTCGCGAGAGTGTTAAATTCCTGACGCTTTTATTACAAATCAAGGCAAAAACGGCCACTGATAGCGTTAAAAATTAACGATTGGATTGTTAAATGTGGCAGAGCCGGTCGCATCATCGGTCGATTCCTGCCGTCAACTGCCTCCGCAGATAGGCTTGCGCGAGTTGTCCGCCAGCCATTTGCGCGTTTACTTCCGATTGACAATGGGACATCTGACTTTTGCCAATCCCCTTTTCGACACATTAAATATCGAAAAACTTTGCTTTTCATTTATCATTGCGCTGACCTTTCACTATCTTTGCATCGCGCTTTGCATAGCAAAAGTGACGTTACCTGCACAGGCCATGCCTGCGGCACTCCCGCCGTAAGACGATGGCAGACAGGCTTCAACATCGAATTGAAAAGCAAACGATATGAATTTTATAGGAATCATTCCGGCAAGGTACGCCTCCACCCGCTTTCCCGGCAAGCCGCTCGCAATGCTCGGCGGCAAGACTGTTGTGGAGCGTGTCTATGAACAGGCTTGCCGCGCACTGCCGCGCGTTTGCGTGGCCACCGACGACGAACGCATACTCCAGGCCGTGATGGCTTTCGGCGGCGAGGCTGTTATGACCTCGCCCAATCACCGCAGCGGCACAGACCGCGCGAGGGAGGCCGTGGAGCTGCTCGGCGCAGATTGCGACGTGGTGGTGAACATACAAGGCGACGAACCGTTCATCGCCGAGGAGCAAATCAGGGCCGTGTGCCGGTGCTTCGATACCCCGGAGACGCAGATTGCCACGCTGGCCAAGCCATTTGGCGACGACGCAGAGGCCATAGCCAACCCTAACTCTCCGAAAGTTGTGACCGACAACCGTGGCTATGCGATGTATTTCAGTCGTAGCGTGATTCCCTATTTGCGCGGACATGAGGCTGACGAGTGGCCACGGCTGCACACCTATCTGAAGCACATCGGGCTGTATGCTTATCGCCTCGACGCGCTCCAAACCATCACGTCCATGCCGCAAAGCGAACTGGAACAGGCCGAGAGCCTCGAACAACTGCGCTGGCTGCAAGGCGGATTCCGCATAAAAGTGGCTCTCACGGACGTGGAGACCATCGGCATAGACACACCCGCCGACCTCGAACGCGCCGAGGCTTTCCTCACCGCACAAGGCTCAGCGCACTGACATGGGCAACGGCTTCTTTCGCTTCAAGCAGTTTGTTGTGCATCAGGAGCGGTGCGCCATGAAAGTGGGAACGGATGGGGTGCTGTTAGGGGCATGGGCCATGGCATCGCAATCGCCGTCCGTCCGCATCCTCGACGTGGGCACGGGCACGGGCGTTGTTGCGCTGATGATGGCACAGCGATTCCCGCAGGCCAACGTGATGGCCATAGAGATCGATGCCGAATCGGCGGCGCAGGCTCACGAAAACGTGTTGGCATCGCCTTTCACGGGACGCATTGAGGTGAAGTGTGTTGCGCTCCAGCAATACGAAGACGAACGGTTCGACGCCATCGTGTGCAATCCCCCGTTCTTCACAAACGCTCTCACATGCCCCGATCCGCGCCGGACGCTTAGCCGACACACTGCGTCGCTCACCTACGCCGATGTCGTGCGGGCAGCCGGCAGGCTGTTGCGCCCGGGTGGTACACTTTCCGTCATAGTGCCAGCCGACAGTCGTAGCCTCGCCGAGGGAGAGGCCGCGCTTGCCGGGCTGTGTGCCGAGCGGGTGTGCCTTGTGGCAACAAAGCAGGGCGGACAGCCCAAACGTGCTTTGTTGGCGTGGACATTGGGGGTGCGCCATGAGCCAGAGGAAGAGCACATCACGCTCGGCGACGATCGCCACAGACATTTGCTTGAGCCGTTCATGCCATGACAGGAAGCAGGGTAGGGCGGTCACGCCTTTGGCATGACGCACCCGTATTTTCCGCTGTCCCTTGAAATCATACATCCGATAAAATTCCGTCAAAAGAAGAATATGCAAGCATCTCACCTCAAAGACACCATCTGCGCCATCGCAACCGCACCGGGCGGCGCTCTCGGCATCATACGAATATCCGGCACGGAGGCGTTGGCCAAGGCCGACAAAGTGTTTGTCCCGAAGGGCACGAACCGTTCGCCGCTTGCTGACCGTAGACCGGCCACGGTGGCTTACGGCCAGGCTGTGGCTTCAGGGGGCGAAGTAATCGACGAGGTGGTGGCCACGGTGTGGCACGCTCCGCACTCATACACTGGTGAGGACACTGTGGAACTGACGTGTCATGGCTCGCCTTACGTCATGCGCCGTCTCATTGAGGCACTCACGGCGGCAGGGTGCAGGCCGGCCGCACCGGGCGAATACACGCAGCGGGCATATCTCAACGGGAAGATGGATCTTAGCCAGGCCGAGGCAGTGGCCGACCTGATAGCGGCGAAGTCGCGCCGCGCCCATCACGTGGCTCTTTGCCAGATGCGCGGCTCCATGACATCGAGCATCGCCGTGCTGCGCGACCGCCTGCTTAGACTTACGGCTCTGGCCGAGCTTGAACTCGACTTCAGCGACCACGAGGAACTGGAGTTTGCCCCGCGCGGCGAACTTCTCTCTCTCGCACGCGAGGCGCAGGAGGAAATCAAGCGGCTGGCTGGCACGTTCGTTGTGGGCAACGCGATAAGGAACGGTGTGGCCGTGGCCATCGTCGGGCAGACAAATGTGGGAAAGTCGACGCTGCTCAATGCCCTTGCGGGCGATGAGGTGGCAATCGTCAGCGACATCCACGGCACAACACGCGATGCCATCGAAGACACCATCAGCATTGGCGGCATGGAGTTCCGCCTTGTCGACACAGCAGGCATCCGCAGTACCGACGACGAGGTGGAACGCCTTGGGATAGGGCGTACTTTCGACCGCATCAGCCGCGCTGACATCGTGGTTTGGGTGGTGGATGCCACGCAGGCCAATGCGCAGATAGAGGAAATGGGCGGAGAAATGGCACGCCGCTGCCAAGGCAAGCCCCTAATCGTGGCTCTAAACAAGATCGACCTCGCCCCCGCCGCAGCCACTATGTCTGCACTCCTGCCACAGTCTCGCCTCATTCCCATTTCCGCCAAGGCCGGAACAGGGCTGGATCGGCTGCGACAAGCCATGGTCGAAGCCACCGGTGCAGACTCAATCTCGCCCGAAGAGGCCATAGTTACAAGCGCACGCCACCACGCTGCACTCTCCAAAGCACTCGATGCCATTACGCGCACCATCGAAGGGCTGCAAAGCAGCCTTCCCACCGACCTCGTGTGTCAGGATCTCCGTGAGGCAATCGCCCATCTTGCAGAAATCACAGGCGATGCTATCACGCCCGAAAGTGTGCTGCAAACCATATTTTCCGAATTTTGCGTCGG
>CAZURD010000027.1:0-23272 GCA_964623445.1 uncultured Prevotella sp.
CTTTATATTATAACGCTCTTTTCATGCGTTTAGTTTGCAAGGTGCAAATCTAAAGATTTTACAAGCCGAAACGGCCTGTTTCGCGTTCTGAAACGGCCTGTTTTGCAAACCAAGACAGCACGCCTTATAACACATTGGCTACCAAATGGTTACACAACAGCATCCCGGCAATGCCCCTTAACATAAAAAGGTTAATCACGGTATGCGGTGAGCCGACGGCGGAAAGGGAGACCCGCAGTCTTGCTCATACGCGCGCATTCTGCGGATATCCATGTTCCGCATGGCACTGTCTGCGCCAACGCCATCGATGGCACGAGCCGATGCCGCACCGACGAGGTCAGCGTGAAACGCCTGTCGCAATGCGCAAATCGCAGGCCTCCGCCCCGAACAATCCACGTGAACCATGCCCCATGACATAAAAAATGTTATTTTCAAGTTAACAAAGCACAACAGAGGTGGGGAGGATTGCTTTTTTTTTTATCTTTGTATGCTACTTAAAATAAAAACGTTCGCTTTCTGCCGCCAATGGGTTCTACGGCTGAAGACGGATAAAAATCAATTAACAGGACCCGCCTTAAAATCAAAAAATCAAACACATGAAGAAAATCTTTACTCTTGCGATGGTTTTCGCAATGGCTCTGTGCGCCAACGCCGAGAACCGACGGTGGGATTTCACGAACTGGAGTTCGGCAACCGCAAACAATCTCATCAATGGTTCCGACTGGTCAGACATTGAGAAATCCACCGGAACCGCTCCCACAGAACTGTCTGAGAACAAGTGTTTCTGGGAAGTGTCCGCCATGGGCACATCTGAGGGCACCACTCTCACGGCCAACGGTGAAGTGATATCCGAACTGGAGGGATTGCTCTACACCAACACTAACTCACGCTCGCTGGCCATAGCCTTGGACTACCAGAACGCCAGCACCACCGATGCGAGCTTCATGAACTACCACGGTGCCTCTTACCTGTGGCTGGGCAGCAGCAGCAAGGACTACTTCGTGATACCAAACGTCAAGCAGGGCGCGACCATCACCATGGGCATAGAGTCGCACAAGCAGACCGAAGCACGCGGCGTGGAACTGCACTTAGGCCACGGCACATCGGGCACCAAACTGCTCGATCCGTCGGGCAATGAGGTAGAAGCGCCCATCACTTACACCGAGCAGACATGGATGGTGCCTTACGACGCGGCCGACGCCACTAACGACGATGGCACTTACAACATCCAGATTACCAACACCAACGGATGCCACATCTATTTTATTGAAGTGGACGAAGACGTGGCCGACGTGGCCGACGCGACGATAGCATACATCTACGATTCGCAATACTCAGGCTACGACCAGTCGTCTGATGTCATCCGCATGAACATAGTGTCTGAAGACAATTACCTGTTCAGCAACGTGAAAGTGGTCGACATCGACGTGTCGGGCGACGGAGCCAACGTCAGCAGCGACTCGCTCAAGAACTTCGACATAGTGGTTGTGTCCGGAGCTATAGCCGAAGGCAATGCCTACGCGCAGACCATAAAGGACGCCATTGCCTATGTGCCCATGGTGAACATGAACGCCAACCTCTACGCTACATGGGGATATGGCGAGGCCGTGACCGTGAACACAGGCACCGTGACCGTGAGCGATGGATACCTGAACAGCGACCTGTTCACTCCTTCCGACGCTTCCACGAGCGACTATGTGCAGGCCGATGGCACTCTCGAGATGTTCTCGGAGACACTTACGGGCGTGAGCATCCCCGAAGACTCTTACTTTGCCGGCGATGACATTGTGGCAACGGCCGACGGAGTGACCGCCATACACCTCCACAACATCAGCCGCAACGCTTACATCTACATGCCGTATTCTTACGAGAACACCGGCTACAACATCGAGAACGTAATCGACTTGATAACAAACGCCATCAAGGTGGTGTACTCCACACAGCGGGAGATAACCCAAACGGCAGCGCCCACATTCTCGGAAAGCTACAAGCACCTCAACACCGACGTGACAATGGCATGCGCCACCACCGGAGCCAAAATCTATTACACCACCGACGGCACCACGCCATCTGAAGAGAGCACGCTCTACACCGGGACGATAAACTTCACCGAGGCGGTAACCATCACGGCAATAGCCTATGGCGACGGCTTCACCCCGAGCGAGACGTCATCGCTTACGGTTTCACTCTACGAGACATCGGCAGCTCCCACATTCTCGCTGGAGCAAGAGGACGGACTGACCACGGTGACCATCATCAACAACGAAGACGGAACATCGGTGTACTACAACTTCACCGGCAGCAGCGATGCCACGGCTTCAACCGTATATTCGTCGCCAATAGAGATTACTCACCCCACCACCATCTATGCGTTCTCAACTGAAACGACAGGCAAGATGCAGTCGGAGGTGGCCTCACAGCACGTAGCCGTAAACGGCAAGGAGGAGCGCCTCAACGAACTGTCGCACTTCGACGCCAACGCTTCCGACTGGTCGATGGGCGAGAGCAAGACCAAATACTACACCGATGGTAATAAGAGCGGATATTACTATTACGATGTGACATGGCACGTGGAGGAGCTGCCCGACGGCAACGACACAATCATTGTTGACAGCAAGGAGCCGCTGTGGAATCTCACATCGGTGGACCCGGGCAACGGCTGGGTGGCCAAGACCTACGGACAAGGTATGTTGTGGGAGCGCATCACGGTGTCTGAAGACATCGACCCGAATAACACCACAAGCCGCTACCGCGCCGAGACTGCCTTCGACCAAGGCGCGTCCGACAACAGCGTGACTTTCGGCAACGTGCAGAAGAGCGACGACGTGGAGAACGACCCGTACTCTTGCCACCTGCAGAGCACCGAGGCATTCCAAGGTCCGTTCGACATCGTGACCTACGTGGCCAACGGAAGCAGCTCCAACCAGCCGAAAGGCTCACTGTGGGTGAGCACGGACACCACATCGACCGACAACTGGGAGTTTGTAGACTCTGTGTACTTCTCCAAGACCCAGCGTTACATCAAGAAGACCATTGCCAGCTACGAGGGCACAGAGAAAGTGTTTGTGAAGCTCCAGGCTGAGTTCTCGAGCATGATGATAATGGACATCTACATCCTGAACGCCGGCGAAACGACAGGCATCAGCGAGGTGAACACCTCCGACGAGGCTACCGGCGAGATTGTCCGCACTATCGTCTACAGCATCAACGGCACGCAACTTGACACACCGAGAAAGGGCATCAACATCATCAAGGAGGTTTATGCCGACGGCAAGGTGAAGACAAGGAAAGTCGTGGTGAAGTAAAACAACCCCGCAAGGGGGCGCGCAAAACAAGATGAACGCCCCGGAAGTTACCTATCGCAATTAGGCAACAACCACAAGAAAAGAGCCATATCAAACTCCATTCCGGAGTATGATATGGCTCTTCTTCATTCTGTCCGCAAGCCGTTTACAGCCAAGACAGGGGCAGGGGCTGACGAGCGATTACGGCAACAGCACCACGCCCTCTTGCTTCTTGCCGTCCATCATTATTTTCAGCGGGCGGTCGAAGCGCACATGGCGCACAAACTGCGTCTCCTCCACAGCCGGCATGGCATTGAGAATGTCGTTGCGGAAGAGGCCGTCGCCCATATAAGTGTTGATGGTGAAGTAGCCGACGCCAAACGACGTGAGGTTCTGGAAGAAGTGAGTGCCCTGACTCGGGTCCACGCGATAGTTCTCCAAGCCCGCCTCAACGATTATGCGCGCCGCGCTGATGTGCGGCCATTTGACCGGAATGCCGAGCCACGGGTCGCTCGACCCCCACCGTCCGGGCCCCACGAGCACGTAGGTTCGCCCCTCGGCAAGGAATTTCCTGTTCATTTTCTCAATCTCCGCCGCAATGGCAGGATTGTTCATCGCCGTGAAATTCTCGTCCGCCTTCACGTATATCACGTCCGTAACGTCATCGCTTATACCGTGACCCAGCGAGTTGTGCGAGCGCAACAGGCAATCTCCGTCGGGTATGGCTGTCACGTCTTCGTCGAGCATTTGCTTGCTGTCCACGATGGGCCTGATTTGCAACAAGTCAAGTTCGCCCGTGCGGTCGCTGTTGACATTGCCCGCAAACTCAATCTCCACAGGCCGCCGCATCCCCTCCGTGGCGAGGCGTTGCACCGTCTGCAGCAGCTCCGGCAGGGGGAAAACGCCGTGTTGCAGCATTCCACAGAAAGTGATTACCTTGCGCCCTCCCTCATAGATGCCGTCACGGATTACCTGGTCGTTGGGGTCGTAGGTAGAGGCAATGAAGTCGAGCGAGCCGTCTTTGTCGGCCTCTTTCACCCGCAGGCTGAGTATGTTGAAACTGTCGTCTTTGTTCATCATGTCGCCCACATGGGTCATGTCGAGGGCATAGAAGCGGGTCTGCGTCTCCCTGAGAGCCATCTCCATCTCGCTGGTCTGGAGCACCTGCTGCGGGTGATAGGGGCAGACGCGCAGCGTCAGGCCGCCGTCAACGATGTATTTGCCAAGTCCCAACGCCAGGTTCACTATGCCTTCCTCGGCCTTTTCCGCGCCTATGGGGTAGTAGTTGAGCGAGCGCAGCACGCCGCTGAACGTGGGATAGAAACGGTTGCCGTAGCGGCGGCCCACCACTTCCTGGAGTATGACGGCCATTTTCTCCTGGTCGATGATGTTGCCCGTGGCCGTCATGTAAGCCTTCGAGTCGCGGTAGAAGACCGAGGCATACACCGCCTTGATGGCCGAAGCCAGCATCCGCAGCATCTCATACTTGTCGTCGAGATATGGAACCATGTAAGTGGAGTAGATGCCGGCAAAGGGCTGGTAGTGGCTGTCTTCCAAGAGCGACGACGAGCGGACGGCTATCGGAGCCTTCACAGCGTCGAAGAACGTGAAGAAGTCGGCTATGAGCGTGTCGGGCAGCTGCGCCTTGAGGAAATGCGCCAGTATCTCTTCGTCGGAGGCGTCGCCCAGAGCCACCTGATACAGGTTGTTGTTCTCCATGAAATCATCGAATACATCGGTGCACAGCACGAGCGTCTTGGGTATCGTCACTTGCGCGTTGGCATACTGATTCAGTTCCGGATGACGCTTTATGATGTTGTCGATGAAGGCCAAGCCGCGCCCCTTGCCGCCCAAGGAGCCATCGCCTATGCGCGCGAAATGGCCGTAGGCATCGAACTTGCCGCGATCGAACACTGCCACCACGCCGATGTTCTTCATCTTGCGGTACTGCACTATGGCGTCGAAGATTATTTGCCGATGCACGTCCACGTCCTGCAGCTTGTGCCAAGTGACGTGCTTCAGAAACGCCGACACGGGGAAGATGGCCCTGGCCGAGAGCCACCGGCTCATGTGGTTGCGGCTCACGTGGTAGAGCATCGACTCGTTTGGAATGGTGAAGATGTTGTCTTGCAGCTCCTTGAGATTGTGTATGCGCAGTATCTCACTGCCAGTTGCGGGGTCGTGGAACACGAAGTCGCCGAATCCCATGTGCTCCTCCATGAATTGCCGCAAGTCGAGGTCTATCTTCTTTGAGTTCTTGTCCACGAAAAGGAAGCCCTCCGCTTCGGCCATCTGCCTGTTTTCCGACTCGGCGCTTTGCAGTATTAGCGGCACGTATTCGTCGCGCTTCCGTATCTCACGCAGCAACTTCAGCCCCGCATCGGGGTCTTTCTTGCCTCCATGCGGGAAGCGCGCGTCGCTGATTATGCCCAACGCATTGTCGCCATACTTGGCGTAAAGAGCCATTGCCTCCTCGTAAGTGCGGGCCAGCAACACCTTCGGCCGGCCACGCTTGCGCTGCGCCGCGGCGTGGGGGTTGAGCGCCTCGGTCGAGAATCTCTTGGCCTGCTGGAGTATGTAATTGTAGAGGTTGGGCAGTATTGAGGAGTAAAACCTAATGCCGTCTTCTACGAGCAGTATCATCTGCACGCCCGCTTCCTGCATGTCGTGCTCGATGTTCATCTTGTCTTCTATGAGCTTTATGATGGAGATTATGAGGTTGGTGTTGCCCAACCAGCAGAACACATAGTCGAACATCGACAGGTCTTCGTTTTCCATGCGCTTCGATATGCCGTGGGAGAAAGGCGTCAACACCACGCAATGGATACCGGGCGAGGTGGCCTTGATGGCGCGCGCCACGTCGAAGGCATCGCTGTCGGCATTGCCCGGCATACATATCACGAGGTCAACGTAAGTGGTCCGGAGCACCTTTTCCGCCTCTTCGATTGTTGTCACCTGCGTGAACGTCGGCGGATAGCGCAAGCCCAAGTCCATATACTCGTCGAAGATTTTCTCGTCCACGCGCCCGTCGTCTTCGAGCATGAAGGCGTCGTAGGGGTTGGCCACTATGAGGACATTGAAGATGCGACGCGCCATGAGATTGACAAACGACACGTCTTTAAGGTAGAATTTGTTCCACTCGGGTGGTATGTTCGCTTTCATAATGCTGTGGTTATGTGGTATTTCCGCACTGCGGACAGTCTGTCGCCGAAGCCGGCGCGCCATGAGCATGTTCACGCCGATCACCATACATCTACAAATGTAAGCATTTTATCGCAAGGCGGCAAGTCATCGGACTTTTTTGTCGCGCCCCGCGCCGGATGAGGACTGCCGCGCAACATCTGCGGGCGGCGTGTCGGGAGCGTGAAACGCGCTTTGACGGCGCGTTACGGGGATTGGGCATGCCCGCTCTTTTGTAAAGATATTTCACAAACCGCGCGGCTTTTCGTCCTGACTTTTGCCGATGACGCAAACGGCTGGTTTCCAACGGATTTGCCATACGTGCCGTTTTACGTTGCAAAACAGGCCGTTTCGGCTTGCAAAATGGTGCGTTTCGGCGCGCGAAACGGCCCGAATCACAAGCCGAAACGGCAGCGGCGGCAGTGCGCCGGGCATTTTTGTAAACATTGTTTACCGCCACTATGCCACGGCGTCACCCGCAAAAAGCGCAGTGGCGTGACATGGCTCACGCCGTGTCACGCCACTGTCCGGTGCATCCCTGCGGACGTTCCGCATTGTCAGTCGAGCTGTGCCAGCTTGTTGTCGCTGCCCAGCACGTCGATAATCTTGTGCTTGTACATGTCCTCCATGAGGTCGCGAGCCGGCCCGCAATACTTGCGGGGATCGAACTCGGCGGGCTTCTCGGCCAGCGTCTTGCGCACGGCGGCGGTGAAGGCCAGTCGCGAGTCGGAGTCGATGTTTATCTTGCATACGGCGCTCTTTGCGGCCATGCGCAGCTGCTCCTCGGGTATTCCCACTGCACCGGGCAGCTTGCCACCGTAATTGTTTATCATGTCGACATACTCCTGCGGCACCGACGACGAGCCGTGGAGCACGATGGGGAAGCCCGGCAACCTCTTCATTATATCGTCGAGCACGTCGAATGCCAATGGCGGGGGCACCAGGCGGCCTGTCTTCGGGTCGCGCGTGCACTGCTCGGGCTTGAATTTGTAAGCCCCGTGCGATGTGCCGATGGAGATGGCGAGGGAGTCAACGCCGGTCTTCGAGGTGAAGTCTATGACCTCCTCGGGCTTTGTGTAGTGCGACACTTCAGACGCAACCTCGTCCTCGACGCCCGCGAGCACGCCCAGCTCGCCCTCGACGGTGACGTCGTATTGGTGTGCGTAGTCAACGACTTGCTTAGTAAGGGCCACGTTTTCCGCGTAAGGCAGAGCCGAACCGTCAATCATCACGGAAGAGAATCCCATGTCGACGCAGCTCTTGCACAGCTCGAAGCTGTCGCCATGATCCAAGTGCAACACTATCTCCGGATGCTTGCATCCCAGTTCCTTGGCATATTCCACGGCACCTTCCGCCATGTATCGCAGCAGTGTTTGGTTGGCGTAGTTGCGCGCTCCCTTCGACACTTGCAGTATGACAGGCGACTTCAGCTCCGCCGAAGCCTTGATGATGGCCTGCAATTGCTCTAAATTGTTGAAGTTGAATGCGGGAACTGCCCATCCGCCATTGATGGCCCGACTGAACATCTCGCGGGTGTTCACCAGACCCAAAGTCTTGTAACTTACCATAATTGCTATCTATTAATGATGAAATTCTTGTCGTCTTTGTGAGCGCAAAGTTACTATTTTAATTCTGCATTGGCAAAACTTTGCTGTTGTTTTCATGGAAACGCAAAGGCTCTTTTTTATTATTTACACTATGAAGTGATTATTTTGCACTGTTCGCAAGCCACGCGGAAGCCCCCGCGCGGCTTTCTGGCAAAGGCCGTCCGCGTCAGTCGGCCCGCGCCTTCGCTATGATGTTGCGCAGCAGGTAGGTGGCGTTCTGGTTGCGCGCCACGCCGGGGGTAATCTTGTAAGTGTAGGTGATGCTGTCAGACAGCTCTATCTCAAAGCACCAGTTGTGGAATCTCTCCGGGCGTTCGTCAGACATCTTCGACAGCTCGAGGTCGTGGGTGGCTATCAGCCCGCTCACAGGCATGTCCGCAATGGCCTCGAGGAACATGCGCGAGCCGTTCAGCTTGTCGAGCGAATTGGTACCTTTCAGTATCTCGTCGAGTATTATCAGCGTGCGCCCGCGCCGCCCGCAACTCTCCATGAGCTGCTCCAGCCGCAGCAGTTCGGCGTTGAAATAGCTTATGCCATGGCCAAGATCGTCGCTCGTGCGCATACTGCTGAACAGTCCGAACACCGTCACGCGCAGCCGATCGGCGAACACCGGCATTCCGTTCATGGCCATGATGTAGTTCACTCCCACAGACCTCAAGAATGTGCTTTTGCCGGCCATGTTGGCGCCGGTGACTACGTAGTAGTTGCGGTCGGCTATCGTGAAATCGTTGCCCACGGCCTTTGTTCCGAGGAAAGGATGGCGCAGGCCACGCGCCTCAAGCTCTATCGCCTCGCCATCGCTGATTTCGGCATCGATGGCCGAAGGCTCGTTGTAGCGGAAAGTGGCCATCGACACCATTGCGTCTGCCGCGCTCACGTTGTCTATCCACGGCTCGATGTGCGACATGTGGTGCCGTTGCCATTCCAAGAAGCGCCTGACAAGAAACAAGTCGCTGAGCAGGAATGTGTCGAAGAGCGCCAGGCCTATGATGTTGCCGCGCCTGTCAAGTCCGTCGAGAATGCTCCGCAGCCCGGCAAGCGCGCGTCGGGCTTCAGCGACATCGGTGGCGCGGGGCATCGCAGGACTTATCTCCCGCAGGTCGGCATCGACCATAAGGTCAGTCAGCTCGGCGTATGCCTTGAGCTGACCGTGCAGGCTGTTCACGGCCTTGCTTATCATCCTAAGAGGCTTGGAGCACGCCATGAAGACCACAAAGAACTGCAGCGTGCCCCACATTGCGGGCACACCGGCTGGCAGCAACGTGGTGGCGGCCAGCACTATGGTAGCCGCGAAACCCACACAAGCCACGCCCGCCACAGCGGTGGCCACCGCCGAAGCCGGCCATGCGGGCACCGCCAGGGCCTTGGCATTGGCGATGGCTTCTCTTACGGCCCGCGTGTCTATGCGCCCGTGGCGGCAGGTGGCAATGAATTCAGAGCGCAACGGTTCCATGACCGCCATCGCACACGCTGCCCTACGGCGGCGTTCGATGGAGGCCACGGCATCGCGTCGGTCGCCGCCGGGCAGTGTGGAAAGCCACTGCGCCAGACAGTCGGCACCGCCGGTGGTGACGCATCGGCACATGCGATGGTAGAGAGACAGCGGCCCGAAAATGTCCATGTCGAACGTGAACGGATGCTTCGCATCGACATAGCGCCGGCCGTCGTCAAACGGCGAGAAGTCGCCCGCAAGGTATTTCAGCTCGTTACGATACACGGCGCAAAGGCTTTCGGCCCGAACCATGCGCTCGCCGTTGGCGGCGTCAAGCCGCCGCACTGCCACGTATGCGGCCAGCATGGCTGCCGCCGCGGCCAGCCACGGCCACCCTCCCCACACGGTGTAAGCCACCACGAGGGCTATGGCCGCAATGAAAGAGGCCAGCTCTGCCGCCACGAAGAAGTGGTTCTTGCGTCTCAACCTCCTCGTCTCGGCAGACTGCGCGGCGGCCTTTTCCGTATAAAAGCGGTGCAAGTCATTCTCCATTCTGTATGCCTGTGTTTGGGTTTTCGGCGCAAAGGTACTACTTTCCCGTGCCATCAGACTCCACCAAGTTGTTAAATAATATGTCGCGAAGCCTCCTTGCATCGCCCGCAACATGGCTTCCGCTTTGCCGTTTCCGCTTTTTGGCGTAATTTTGCAGGCGCAACAACAATACAGCAATACGATGGACAACGCTTTCGTAAAGTCGTTCCCCGGAATGATGCAGGGCAAGAAGATACTCTATGTGCATGGTTTCGCCTCGTCGGGACAGTCGGGCACGGTGGCCGGCCTGCGCGAGCTGTTGCCACAAGCCACCGTCATTGCGCCCGACCTGCCCATACATCCGGCTGAGGCAATGGAGCTTTTACACCGCATCTGCGCCGAAGAGTGTCCCGACCTGGCCATCGGCACATCAATGGGAGGCATGTATGCGGAAATGCTTTACGGCCTCGACCGCATATTGGTGAACCCCGCTTTCCGCATGGGCGACACCATACTGAAGAACAACAGGCTTGGCAAGGTGACTTTTCTCAACCCGCGCCTTGACGGCCTTAAGGAATTCATGATGACCAAGCAGCTGATGGAAGAATACCGCGAGATGACCGAACGCTGCTTCGCATCGGCCACGGCGGAGGAACAGGAGCGCGTCTACGGCCTCTTCGGCATAGAAGACACCATGGTGAACACGTTTGACTTGTTTGCCACCCACTACGCCAACGCCATCCGTTTCCACGGCGAGCACCAACTGAACAACAGCACGCTGCTCCACGCCGTGGTGC
This sequence comes from uncultured Prevotella sp., assembly GCA_964623445.1. Taxonomy (GTDB): domain Bacteria; phylum Bacteroidota; class Bacteroidia; order Bacteroidales; family Bacteroidaceae; genus Prevotella. The sequence goes on from CAZURD010000027.1 coordinate 10,832, forward strand.
CGGTGATACGGTGGATTGACGACAGGCAGCAGAAACGGCAGCGCAACATAGTGTACATAAGCGTGGAACAGACAATGGAGCGCGGCGGCAACGCACTCCCAAGCGTGCTCAAGGCATATAGACTTCTGCTTGAGAACTACGATGTCTACCTCGTGGCCGCACTGCCGCCGGGCGATGGAGGTTATGCCGACCGCGTGCAGGAATGGCTTTTCGAGACTGTCGGCGTGCCGTCATACCGCCACATGGTGTTCACGAACCACAAAGAATTGCTCTACGGCGACTATCTCATCGATGCCACTGAGGCCAACGGCTCGCAACAGTTCATGGGCACGCGCATCGGTTTTGGCACCGAGGCATTCAAGACGTGGGATGATGTAATCGCATATTTCGGTCGCCTTGGCGGGCAGTGATGCCCGCAAGGCATGAAAAAAGTGTGCGCCCCGGCCTCTGCCCGGCACACACTTGTAAGTTTGTGCGTCTCACGACGCGGCATCATCAGCATCGATGGTGCCCAATGGCCTCAACTCTTTGGGCCGCTGTTAATCGGATTTCTTTGTATCTATTAACTGAATCTATTATGGCAATGTTCGATTCCGTGCCGCATACCCGCCGCATCGGAAGAACCGGTGGCGGCTGTCATGGGGGATATATGGTTGTGGGTTGACTCCACCGAAGACTCGTCGATGTTGACGCTCTCGTCACGGTAGTATGTCTGCAAGTCCACTTCAGGGTGGTCTTTATCACCGCTGATGGACAGGCGGTACACCGTCTTTGTGGTTCCCTGTACAAACGTGAGCACACATTCGTAGTTGTCGCCCCTCTGGCCGCGCTCAATGTTGGTGGCCGAGCCTGCGTCGGCCTCGAACGCCTCGCGCAATGCGTTGGCCACGGTGCCCCCCTGACTGTAAAAGTGGAAGCTCTTGGTCTCCATTCCCACACGCTTCGTGTTCGGGTCGCGTTTCACTATCTTGTCGGTCATTACGTTTCGGCCTTCCAAGTCTTTCACTTGCTTCTCTATGCGGTTCTGCCCATGCGCCGACACAGCTGCCAGCCACAGGGCCAGTGCCGCCATCAAGGTCTTCAGAGCTGCTCTTTTGGTGGTTGTCATATCGTGGGTCTGTTCTTGTTGTCTTTGTTTGCATCGTCCATCATCTTGAAAACTTCAGATGGCGAAAGCCTGCCTATACCCTTGTGGCGACTTCCCAAGGCCTTGGCATCGTTCTCTATGCGTCGCAGGTCGGGCAGTATGCGCTTCAAGTCGGTTATTTTCTTTCCGTTACGCACGATGTAGCTGCCCTCATACGTGGCGTAGAGCAACTCCGTCTGCCGGTGTTGGAGGATGCCGATGACAGCCGTCACGAGCAGCAATGCCGCCGCCGCGACACCGGCCACTGCCCGCCACGAAAGCCTGTCCGCAAACCTCTTGAATGGTGCTATCACCTCTGCGTCGGGCATCGGCGTGGCCATGCCTCCGGCATACCACAAGAACATGGCCCTGTATTTTTCCAGGCGGCGCGCCACTTTGCCGCTTGCGAAGTAGTCGTAGAGAGCCTTCTCCTCGCTGTTGCTTGTCGCACCATCGAGGAATTTCTCCACCAACTGCTCCATGCTCTTGTCTCTCTTCATCGTGCTATCTGTGCTCAAACGAAATGTTTCATTATGTTTCGGCGTGCCCTCGACAGGTTTTGCCTTACAGCCTCGGGCGTGCTGCCTGTCACACGGGCAATATCCGCCACCTCCATGCCATCGATGTGCTTCATGCGCAGCACCGCTTGTTGGGTGTTGGGCAGGGTGTCCATCAGTTTCTCCACGCGCTCCGCATATTCACGCGAGATTATGTCGGTCTCGGGAGTGGCGTGCGTTGCCAGCTCGGTTCGACAGGCATTTTTCAATGGAACAGTCGCACAACGCAGTCGGTTGAGGCTGAGCCGCCGAGCCATGACCACGGCCAACGCCTCTGTTGAGCGGTATTCATCGAGGCGATCGCGCATGGCCCATAGCTTCAGCACCACTTCCTGGGCAATATCTTCGGCATCGTCGCTGTCCGACAGATATCTCAGGGCTTCTTGGCGCAGGCGCGGACGTATGCGGCATACCTCTGCCTCGAAATGCTTCTGTTCCATATTTATCTATAAGACGCACCAACTTGCTTTTCGTGACATGCCACCACCATGAATTTAACATAGTTTAATATGATTCGATGGAAAGTAATCACTCAGGTGTTCCCTAAGTAATTACTAAAAAATCAAAGATTAATCGTCAGCACAACATCCGTGCATTATATCATTAGAAGAATGCGTCGCCAAATCTTGATACATGGATTTGGCGCATTCAAGAGCATTTTATTGTATGCAATCTTCGCTTTATTGCGTCAGGTTCAGATTCAATTTCGCTATACAATATATTCAAATACCATCATAGCAAACAGCCTTTCGGCATGTAGCATGAGCATCTGCAAAACCCCTATGGTCTCCGTCCGGCAATCGTCAAAGCCGCGTGGAACTGTTGTTGTGAAGCAAGTTCATGAACTCCTGGCGCGTCTTGGCCTGTCTGAACGCGCCTGAGAAGTCGCTTGTGGTGGTTATGGAGTTTTGTTTCTCCACCCCGCGCATCTGCATGCACATGTGCCGCGCCTCCACCACCACCATTACGCCGAGCGGGTGGAGCGTCTGCTCTATGCATTCCTTTATTTGCAGCGTCATGCGTTCCTGCACTTGCAGGCGGTGCGAATATATGTCCACCACGCGCGCTATCTTGCTTAGGCCGGTGATGTAGCCATTGGGGATGTACGCCACGTGCGCCTTGCCATAGAAAGGCAACATGTGGTGTTCGCAGAGCGAGAAGAAGTCGATGTCCTTCACTATTACCATTTGGCTGTAGTCCTCCTTGAAGAGGGCATCAGTAAGCACCTTGTGCGCATCCATGCCGTACCCACTCGTGAGCACCTGCATGGCCTTGGCCACGCGCATGGGCGTCTTCAGCAGTCCCTCGCGGGTGGTATCCTCGCCTAACAGGGTGAGCACGCTCCTGTAATGCGATGCCAGTTCCTCGATGCCGTCGCGGCATTCTGTTTCAAAATCCATTCCTTTTAGTATTGTATCGTGATTTTTCCTTTTACTATCAAGGCCTGTTTATAACCGCGCTTTTGCAGTTCGAGCATCATTTGGTGAGCCTCCTCGTAAGTGCGGTAGTTGCCCACCCGGCAAATCCAGCGCGGCGAATAGAAGTGCACGTAAATGGCTTGGTCGGGAAACGCTTCCTTTATCTCGTTGCCTATCTGCTCGGCCTGCTGGCGGTCGCGCCGCGTGTTGCCGCCCGAAAAAGCCTGCACGCGGTAGCCGTCCACCTTGTAGGTGCGCACCGTCTTTTTGTTTGCGTCGTCCGCCGGCTGTCCGGTCGCGTCGCCCGTCTTCGCGCCTATCCCCGTAGCGCCTGCGGACGCGCGCTCCGAAGAGGCCGCTCCGCTCGAAGTCTTGGCAGTCGCCTTGCCCGCCGTCGCTGTCGTCGGGGCGGTGGCTGCGGCCTTGGTGACTACTGGAGAGCCGTCACCCAACTTCAGGTTGTTCACCAGGTCATCGATGGCGGCGTCCTGCTTTATGGTCACCGTGCCCTGTTTTCCGGAGCTGTTTTGCAACCTTTCCGTAAACGACTGCGCATTGGCGACGCCTGCATGGCAGGCAACGATGGCGATTGTGGCAACGAGTTGTTTCATTTTTGAGTGTTGATGGTCGTATTTTTATGTATTGTCGTGCGGGAGTTCGGTATGCGTCGAGCCACCTCCGTGCCCGCAAGGCCCACTGTGCCGGAGCTGCCGAAGTGTGCGGATTTCCCCCATGCCGCATGGCGGCATGGGGAAAACGTCCGTCAATGGCGCGGACTGCGGCGGAAACCGCATGAAGTGTTACTTCTTCCACGCATCGATGATGCCCTTGAAGTCGGCAGCCTTGAGCGACGCGCCCCCTATGAGGCCTCCGTCGATGTCGGGTTTGGCAAACAGCTCGGGAGCGTTGTCGGCCTTGCAGCTTCCTCCATAGAGTATGGTGGTGTCGTCGGCGACAGCCTCTCCGTAGTGCCCGGCTATCACGCTGCGGATGTAAGCGTGGATTTCCTCGGCCTGCTCGGCAGTTGCCGTCTTGCCCGTGCCGATGGCCCAGATGGGCTCGTAGGCAATGATGACATTCCTGAACTCATCGGCAGACAGGTTGAACACGCTGCCCTCAAGCTCAGCCTTCACCACTTCGTTTTGCTTGTCGGCCTCGCGCTCCTCCAGGCTCTCGCCGATGCAGAAGATTACTTTTAGCCCGTTCTTCAGCGCGAGCAGCACTTTCTCTTTCAGTATCTCGGGTGTTTCGTTGTAGTAGCCGCGGCGTTCCGAGTGCCCCAGTATCACATATTCGGCACCGGTGCTCTTCACCATCTCTGCCGACACCTCGCCCGTGTAGGCGCCTTTCTCCTTGTCGGCGCAGTTTTCCGCCCCGAGCCCCATCACGGCGGGGTCTATCAGTTGCGCAATGCTTGCGAGGTGGATGAAAGGCGTGCAGACAATCACTCCGCAATTTGGCTTGTCGGCTTTCAGCGTCTCGTTAAGCTCCTTTGCCAGGGCCACTCCGTCTTGCAGGGTCATGTTCATCTTCCAGTTGCCTGCTACAATCTTCTTTCTCATGCTCTTTTGAATTAAATATTTGGTATGTCTTTGTCCTATCTTGCGCGTGGCCGCCGCCGTTTCATTTCCGCCTGACGCGCCTAACGTACTTCGTCCACGCCCAAAGGCGGTCGGCGATGGTGAGCAGCAGCAGCGGCACCACGAGTATGCCCGCTATCATCAGTGTCGTTCGCGCAGCCGAGCCGTCTGCCATGCGCCCGAGGGCAATGTCTTCGAGCGGCCCGTCGAGCTGGTGCTCCTCAGGCAGCCTGTTGTCGCTCCACTTGCGCATTACGGTGGCATCCTTGATCAGCAACAGTCCGGGGTTGCTCCTTATCACGGTCTGCAGCGTGGTGGCGTCGGTGGCGCAAAACGGGTATTCGGCGCCCGTCATGTCGCACCACCGCGCTATTGCCCTGTCGGTGCTGGCCGTGAGGCAATAGAACGAGTAGCCGTACTCGAGCGAATACTCATAGATTTGGTTTATCCGGTCGAACCGACTGTCGTCGGCCTGTTCCAGATAGGGGGCTATGAGCAGGAACGTGTAGCCCGTGTCGGCGAGCACCTCGTCCGTGATATCCTCGCCGTCGTCGCGCCTTACTATCGAGAAGTCGCGAATCGGCGGCACGTATCCCTCTGCCGTCTGCACGGTGTTGCTGCTCACGAACACCCACGTGGAGTCCGGATAGTCGTCCAGCGTGAACTCGCGCCGCTCGCCGTCCTTTTCGAGTATGAACGTCGTCTCAAACTGCGGCTGCGACGCGTCGGGCGGTATGGCCATGCCATCCCGTATGTTTGCCCCTACGTGGTATGGCCTGAAGTCGAGCGGCGGCAGGTCATACAGGCTGTAGCCCGCCATGCCGAGGATGAACAGCGCGGTATAGTTGGCCACTATCCACTGGTTGGTGCGGCTGATGAAGCGCACCATGTCTAACGGCCACCGCACCATGACCGCGGCCATGGCCAGCAGAACCACGTTCTTCCAGAATGTCTCCCAGTTGGTCAGTTTCACCGCGTCGCCGAAGCACCCGCAATCACTGATGGGGTTGTCGACGGCCAGCCACAGCGTCAGCGGCGTGAACACGCACATCAGCAGCAGCACGAACCTGGGAGCCATCCGCCGGTGTATGGCGAAGAGCAGGCACACGCCAAGCTCGAACTCCACCGCCGCCATTGCCACCGCCGCTATCATCGTAAACATGTCGGGCACGTATTGCGCCATCTGCCATGCCTCGAGGTAATCGCGTATCTTATATTGTGTGCCGGTGGGGTCAACGGCCTTGACGAACCCCGACAGCACAAACGTGGCCGCCGTCAGCAGCCGGCACACGTTGACCGCCGCGCTCCTCGCGCTTGGATTCAGCCGGTATGCCATAGACTCACCCGCCCATCTTTATTGCGCCGAACACGGCGTAATTGATTATGTCCATGTAGTTGGAGCCTACGCCCTCGCTCACCACGGTCACTCCCGCGTGGTCCTCGATTTCCTTTATGCGCTCTATCTTTGTCAGGATTATGTCGGTGAAGCTGCTCACGCGCATGAGCCGCCACGCCTCGCCGTAGTCGTGGTTCTTGCGCCGCATAAGCTCGGCGGCCTCGGCGGCGTGTCCGTCATACAGGGCCAAGGCTTCGGCGGCGTCCATGTCCACGGTGTCGGCAAAGCCGCGCTCCACCTGTATCAGCCCCACGATGCCGTAATTGATGAGGGCTATAAACTCCGGCCTTATGCCTTCGCCCACGAGCGACTCTTTCTTTGTCTCCAGGGAGCGTATGCGCATGGCCTTTATCAAGAGCTGGTCGGTAAGCGACTGCGGGCGCAGCAAGCGCCACGATGCGCCATAGTCGCGCAGCTTCTTCTCAAACAGTGCGCGGCATTCGGCCATCACCTGCCCAAACTCCTTGTCGGTGGCTGTTTCTTCCTTTGCCATTCTCGATATAAACGAAGTATGGTGCAAAATTAAGAATTTATATTGACAATGCCAAACGTTCAGGCAAAAAGGAACGGGCCAAGGGCCGTCGCGGCCCTGCCGGCTTGGCGCGGCCTCGCCCTCCACCCGCTATTCTTTCTCCTGCTGCTTGTGTATGTACTTTATTTTGGCGCACTGCATGTCGAAGCGCACTTGCAGGGAGTCGAGTTTCACCCTCGTAAGGTTCAGGCGGTGCAGCTCTTCTTCCGTGGCGCGCAAGGCGGCGCGGTCGGCCTCCACCTTCACTTTCAGCGTGTCGTAATCGCGCTTCACGGCTTGCAGGGCACTGTCGGTCGCCGCCAAGTCTTCTTGCGCCTGCTTCAGCGACACGTCTTGTTGCAGCCGCAGGGCGCGCTTGCGCGCCTCTATGGCTCCGGGATAGGCGTGGCGCATTGAGTCGATGGTGAGCAGAGCCTTGGTGTAGTCATTGGCCCGGAACTCGGCCTCGGCGCGGTCTACCAAGGCCTGCGCGGCGCGATCATCTCCGTTTTCGCCGCAGGCGGCCAGCAAGGCCGCAGTCATCAGCATTGCTATGGCGTAGTGTTTCATTGCAGTCCTGTTTAAGTGCGCGTTTTGGTTTGCCTTGCAAATATACATTATTCCTGCTGTCATCAGCCGTCAGTGGCACGACCGTTAACCAACATTAACTATCATTGCCGCCGTGCGACACCTTTCCGCGGCATTGTTCTGTTTCGTTTTTCTTTACATTTCGTTTTTTCAATCCGGACGCGCGGCAGACTTCACACAGGGCGGAAAAGCCTGTCGAAACCCCTTGTCTAGCCGGTCATCGGACGAAACGACCCGTTTCAGGAAGCGAAGCGGGCCGTTTTGCAGTGCAATATGGTGCGTTTCACGATGCGATACGCACTGTTTTGCAACCCCATTCCGGTCAATATTCATTGTTTTTCGCCAGAAAATCAAGGGTATTTCCGTCCACAGCGATTGCACACATCGCAGAGCAGGCACGCAATTGCATCGTTCCCAGCTGGTTACGGCTGCACGCGCGAGAACGGCGTATTTGCGCGGATTTCGGCTCAGTTTTGCCAACGCCATTCCCGCCGCTCTTATTCGCCTCAATCGGCGGGCTGCGGAAAGGTTTTCGCGGCAGCGTCTCCGCTTGGCTTTTATGATTGTTTAACACCCCGCGCTCGTCCACCACCCCACCGCCCCTGCCGCCCGCGCGTCAAAATCACCGGCGCAAAACGTATGTTATTCGGAAAAATGCGCTAACTTTGCACCTCCAAAGCAGCAACGCGAGCAGATGAAAATACTCACAGACGCGGAATTGGCGCAAGCCTTGGACCGCGACATATTCCATACCATATCCTCCGCAGCCGACGGGCTGGGGCTTGAGTGCTACGTGGTGGGCGGCTATGTGCGCGACCTCTTTCTGGAACGCCCGTCGAACGACATAGACATCGTGGTGGTGGGCAGCGGCATTGCCCTGGCCACGGAGCTGAAACGGCGGCTCGGCAGGCAGGCGCACATGGCGGTGTTCCGGAATTTCGGGACGGCCCAGATTAAGTGGCGGGGGATGGAAGTGGAGTTTGTCGGCGCGCGGCGCGAGAGCTACAGCCACGACTCGCGCAAGCCCGTGGTGGAAGACGGCACGCTGGAAGACGACCAGAACCGCCGCGACTTTACCATCAACGCCATGGCCGTGTGCCTCAACGCGGGCCGTTTCGGCGAGCTTGTCGACCCTTTCTATGGCATCGAAGACCTTGAGGACGGCATCATACGCACACCGCTGGACCCCGACATCACTTTCTCCGACGACCCGCTGCGCATGATGCGCTGCGTGCGCTTTGCCACCCAGCTGCGCTTCATGATTGACGACGAAACATTCGATGCCCTGGAGCGCAACGCCGGCCGCATAGAGATTGTGAGCGGGGAGCGCATAAAGGACGAACTGAACAAGATTGTAATGGCCGACACGCCGAGCCGCGGCTTCGTAGACCTGCACCGCTGCGGACTGCTGCAACGGATACTGCCGGAGCTGACGGCTCTCGACATAGTGGAGCGGCGCGGCGACAAGGCCCACAAGAACAACTTCTACCACACGCTCGAAGTGCTCGACAACGTGAGCCGCCGCAGCGACAACCTGTGGCTGCGCTGGGCCGCCTTGCTGCACGACATAGGCAAGGCGCGGTGCAAGCGTTGGGACTCCGCCGCGGGCTGGACGTTCCACAACCACAACTATGTGGGCGCAAAGATGGTGCCGGAGGTGTTCCGCCGCCTGGCGTTGCCGCTCGACTCGAAGATGAGATACGTGCAGAAGCTCGTGGACTTGCACATGCGCCCCATAGCCATCGCCGACGATGAGGTGACCGACAGCGCCGTGCGACGGTTGCTTAACGACGCCGGCGACGACATCGACGGCCTCATGACGCTCTGCGAAGCCGACATAACGAGCAAGAACGAGGTGCGCAAGCGGCTCTTCCTCGAGAACTTCCGCATGGTGCGCGAGAAGCTGGCCGACCTCAAGGAGAAAGATTACAAGCGGCTGCTGCAGCCCTGCATCGACGGCAACGAGATAATGGAAATGTTCGGCCTGCCGCCAAGCAGGGAAGTGGGCACGCTCAAGCAGACGCTGAAAGACGCCGTGCTCGACAACAGCGTTCCCAACGAGCGCGAGCCTCTGATGCGGCTTCTCATTGAGACAGCCGGGAAAATGGGGCTGACCCGCACAGAACAACCTGCCCCGGAAAAGGACATCTAAGCATAAACACTTTTCTACGTAAAGATTGTTAAACGTAAAGCGGCTTTTTTCCCAGCCGTGAATTTCTATGTATCTTTGCAGCCTGAAAACTGCACAAAGACTTGTAAGTTTTCAAAGTTCGCGGGAGACTCTACCCGATGCTGCGAGTGTTGTAACATATAAACTTATAGTGATAATTGAGTTATGGAAAAGAACAAAATGTTGTTGATTGCGGCAACCGCTGCAATTCTTGTCTCTTGTGGAAATAAAGGGGCCACAATGGGTGACAACAGTTACCCGGTGCAGACGGTGAGTCCGTCGAGCGCGACGCTCCAATCTACCTACCCCGCCGTGATAAGGGGTATCCAAGACGTCGAAATCCGACCCAAAGTGTCTGGTTTCATCACTCAGATTTGTGTAAAGGAAGGCCAGACCGTAAAGGAGGGCCAACTGCTGTTTGTCATTGACAACGTAACCTACGAAGCGGCCGTGCGCCAGGCAGAGGCCGCCGTCAACACCGCTTCGGCCAGCCTGAACACCGCAAAGCTGACCTATGAGAACAGCAAGAAACTGTATGCGAGCAAGGTGATAGGCTCTTACGAACTGCAGTCGGCACAGAACTCCTACGAGAGCGCCGAGGCACAGCTCGCCGAAGCGCAGGCCAGCCTCATGTCGGCAAAGGAGAACTTGAGCTACTGCTACGTGAAAAGTCCCGCCAACGGCATCATCGGAACACTGCCCTACAAGGTGGGCGCGCTCGTGAGCAGCTCGTCGACAGACGCCCTCACCACCGTGTCGGACATAAGCACGGCTGAGGTTTACTTCTCCGTGAACGAGAAGGAAATGCTCGACCTGGTGAAAGACGCGGGCAGCCACGACAGCGTAGTCACCACGTTCCCTCCCGTACACCTGCAACTGGCCGACGGCTCCATGTATGAGGAAGAGGGCAAGGTGGCCAAGGTGAGCGGCGTGGTGGACCAAACGACGGGCAGCGTGCAGATGATTGCGCAGTTCCCCAACAAGAAGCATCTGCTGAAGAGCGGCAGCTCAGGCTCGATAGTGGTGACGCACACCGATGACGCGGCTCTCGTGATACCGAAGAGCTGCACCATGGAGGTGCAGAACAAGCTGTTCTTGTATGTGCTGGACAACGACAACAAGGTGAAATATACAGAGATTACCGTTGAATCGCAGAACGACGGCAACAACTATATAGTGACGAGCGGCATCAAGTCCGGCGACAAATTCGTCACCAACGGCATAACCAAGCTGACCGATGGCTATGTCATCACCCCCATAACTCCTGAAGAATACGAAAAGAGAATAAAGGAGGCAGAGGGCATGAGCGCCGGCCTGAAATAACAATGCACGGCATTCTCAAAAGACACAGGATTAAATTTAAACATTTAATATGACATTTACGACTTTCATAAAGCGCCCGGTGCTCTCGACGGTGATTTCAATATTCCTCGTCATACTGGGACTCATAGGACTGTTCACATTGCCTATTGAACAGTATCCTGACGTGGCGCCGCCTACCGTGTCGGTGCGCACCACCTACACCGGTGCTGATGCCGAGACGGTGAAGAACTCGGTGATAGCCCCGCTGGAGGAAAGCATCAACGGTGTGGAGAACATGGACTACATGGAATCCACGGCCAGCAACGACGGTTCGGCAAGCATAACGGTTTACTTCAGGCAAGGCGTGAACGCCGACATGTGCGCCGTGAACGTGCAGAACCGCGTGTCGCAGGCACAGGCCCAGTTGCCGTCGGAGGTGACGCAGGTGGGTGTGACGGTCAACAAGCGTCAGTCATCGCAGGTGATCATGTACTCGTTGACATCGCCCGACGGCCGCTACGACGACGAGTTTCTCACCAACTACAACGACATCAACGTAATACCGGCCATCAAGCGTATCGAGGGCGTGGGCGACGTGAACTCCCCCGGTACGAAGACTTACTCCATGCGCATCTGGCTCAAGCCCGACAAGATGAAGCAATACGGCCTTATGCCAAGCGACATCTCGGCAGCCCTCGACGAGCAGAACATCAATGCCGCCCCGGGTTCGTTCGGTGAACAGAGCGAGGTGGCCTTTGAGTATGTGATGCGCTACACCGGCCGACTGAAGACGGTGGATGAGTTCAGCAACATAATACTCACCAGCGACCTCACGGGACAGACCTTGAAGCTGAAAGACGTGGCCGACATCGAACTGGGCGGACTGCAATACAACGTGTCGATGCGCAGCAACAACAAGCCTTCGGTCATGGGTATGGTGCAGCAGATCGCAGGCTCTAACGCCAACGACATAGCCACGGCGGTGAAGGCTGAGCTGGAAGAACAAGCCAAGAACTTCCCCCCGGGCGTTGTGTATGAGATTAACTACGACGTGACGGAGTTCCTTTACGCCTCAATCGAAGAGGTGGCCATCACGCTTGTCTTCACGCTTGTGCTCGTGCTCCTCGTGGTTTACGTGTTCCTGCAGGACTTCCGTTCCACGCTCATCCCCATCATTGCCGTCCCGGTGTCGCTCATCGGTACGTTCCTTTTCCTGAACCTGCTGGGCTTCTCGGTAAACCTGCTCACGCTGTCGGCATTGCTTTTGGCCATCGCCATAGTGGTGGATGATGCCATAGTGGTGGTCGAGGCCGTCCATGCCAAGATAGACATGGGCTACAAAAGCGCGCTGACGGCCAGTATCGATGCCATGAACGAAATATCGGGAGCCATCATCTCCATCACGCTCGTAATGGCCTCGGTGTTCATCCCCGTGTCTTTCATGGGCGGAACATCGGGAACTTTCTACCGCGAGTTTGGTATAACGATGGCCATCTCCATCATAATTTCGGCAGTGAACGCCCTTACCCTGTCGCCGGCTCTGTGCGCAGTGTTTATGAAGCCGAAGAATGAAGATGGCTCGCCACGCAAGATGAGCATGGTAGACCGGTTCCACGCATCTTTCAATGTGGCCTACGACAAAGTGCTGGGTAAATACAAGAAGGGTGTAGAGCGCTTCGTGCGGAAGCCTCTCGTCACCGCGCTCTGCGTGATAGCGGGCATCGTGGTGCTCTTGATTACCATGAACACGACGCGCACCGGCCTCGTTCCCGACGAAGACACCGGCGTGGTGT
>CAZURD010000027.1:23372-24463 GCA_964623445.1 uncultured Prevotella sp.
ACCATGAACACGACGCGCACCGGCCTCGTTCCCGACGAAGACACCGGCGTGGTGTTCTGCACAATATCAATGGCACCGGGCACGAGCGTACACCGCACGCAGGAGGTGATCGACCAAGTTGATGCCATGCTTGCCAACAACCCGGCAGTCAAGGTGCGCGAGCAGATTCAGGGTTACAACTTCATTTCGGGTTCTGGCTCCGACCAAGCTACGTTCATCATCAAGCTCAAGGACTTCGCAGAACGTAACAGTGCCCAAAGTGCCGAGGCTGTGCTGGGCATGATTTACGCCCAGACAGCAGCCATAAAGGATGCACAGATATTGGCTTTCGCACCGCCTATGATTTCCGGATTCTCCGCGAACAACGGTGTGTCGGTCGTGATGCTTGACCGCACGGGCGGCGACCTCGACAAGTTCTTCGGCATAGTGCAGAACTATCTGGCAGAACTCAACAAGCGTCCGGAGATTCAGATGGCCATGACATCGTTCAACTCGAGCTACCCGCAGTACATGGTCAACATTGACGTGGCCAAGTGTAAGCAGTCGGGCATATCGCCATCGACGGTGCTCACCACCATGCAAGGATACTACGGCGGCCTTTACGCATCCAACTTCAACGCCTATGGCAAGCTCTACCGCGTCATGGTGCAGGGAACGGTGGCCAGCCGTATGCGCCCCGAAGACCTGACCAACATCTATGTGCGCACGGATGACGGCATGGCTCCCGTCAGCGAGTTCTGCCGGCTGGAGCGTGTCTACGGCCCGTCCAACATCAACCGCTACAACATGTACACAAGCATCAGCGTAACGGCGACCGTGGCCGACGGCTATTCTTCGGGTGAAGCCATCAATGCCGTGAGCGAGGTGGCCAGCACGGAGCTTCCCACGGGCTACGGTTATGAGTTTACCGGACTTACACGTTCGGAGGCATCGTCAAGCAATTCGACGGGTCTTATCTTCATAATGTGCTTCATCTTCGTGTACCTTATCCTCTCGGCGCAGTACGAGAGCTACATACTGCCGCTCTCCGTGCTGCTCTCCGTGCCGTTCGGACTTGCCGGAGCGTTCCTCTTCACGCAGCTGTTCGGACA
>CAZURD010000028.1:0-14593 GCA_964623445.1 uncultured Prevotella sp.
ATCCCTCTTCTGAAAAAAGGGTTGCTCTATCGTATCTACATGGAATGACCTCCTCACCATTCTTGTTTATGAATCCACACAAGCCGCCTTTCTCAACTATTGCCAATCCCTCTTCTGAAAAAAGGGTTGCTCTATCGTATCTACATGGAATGACCTCCTCGCCATTCTTGTTTATAAATCCCCACAGGCCGCCTTTCTTAACCATAGCCAATCCTTCTAAAAAACCGTAATTCTGTACAGCTTCTATCTGTTCAGGGGTTGTTTCAATGGTTGTTGCTTCATTACCGTTATAGACTACCCATCCAATACCACCGCAAACAATGACAGTAACTGCCACAATGACTGCCATGAGACCTTTTTTGCTATTTCTGCCGCTCTTCTTGTTCTGGGTAGGTTTTGCATTCTCTTGCTGTTTCACTGTGTCTGAAGCAGGGGCAGGTGTTACAGGTTGATTCGTTTCCTCTTGTTGCTCCATTGACAAGCGTACAGAGAAGCCACATTTCGGGCAACCCTCGGCTCTGCTTGAAACTATGTTGCCACAACCTTTGCATCTTATCAGTGCCATGTTTCCTTTTTATTCTTATCCAACGTTACCTCTTGTTCAATTTGCTGTATTTCCAACCAAAGAGAAAGTGCTATTTCCTTTTTTATCCACATAACCCCATTTATTGCCAATCATAACAGCTGCCAATCCTTCTGAGAAATCACCTGCTCTATCATATCTGCATGGAATGATCTCCTCGCCGTTCTTGTTTATAAAGCCCCACAAGCCGCCTTTCTTAACCATTGCCAATCCTTCTGAAAAGGACAATACGTAATCGTACTTACATGGAACGACCTCCTCACCATTCTTGTTTACAAAGCCCCACAAGCCGCCTTTCTTAACCATTGCCAATCCTTCTGAAAAGGACAATACGTAATCGTACTTACATGGAACGACCTCCTCACCATTCTTGTTTACAAAGCCCCACAAGTCGTCTTTCTCAACCATTGCCAATCCATCTTCTGAAAAAGATAATGCTATATAGTATCTGCATGGGATGACTTCCTTACCATTCTTATTTATAAATCCCCATCCCAACAAGCCGTCACTCATAACCGCAGCCAATCCTTCTGAAAAATCACCTGCGGCATAGTATCTGCATAGAATGACCTCCTTGCCTTTCTTGTTTATAAATCCCCCCAATCCGTCTTTCTTAACCCATGCCAATCCTTCTGAGAAATCACCAGCTCTATCGTATCTGCATGGAATGACCTCCTTGCCTTTCTTGTTTACAAAGCCCCACAAGTCGTCTTTCTCAACCATTGCCAATCCATCTTCTGAAAAAGACCATGCTGCGTCATCGTATCTACAAGGAACGACCTCCTCACCGTTCTTGTTTACAAATCCCAGCAAGCCGTCTTTCTTAACCCTTGCCAATCCTTCTGAGAAATCCCATGCGTCATCGTATCTACATGGAACGACCTCCTCGCCGTTCTTGTTTACAAAGCCCCGTAAGCCGTCTTTCTCAACCATTGCCAGTCCTTCTGAGAAATCCCATGCGTAATCGTACTTACATGGAACGACTACCTCACCATTCTTGTTTATAAATCCATGCAAGTATCCTTTCGTAACGTATCCTTTCGTAACGTTTGCCAATCCATCGTGGAATCCTCCAAGTTCATCGTATTTCCGTACAGCTTTTGTCAGTTCAGGGGTTATTTCAACGGTTATTGCTCCCTTACCGTTATAGACCAACCATCCAATGCCGCCACAAACAATGATAGCCACAGCCACAATGACTGCCATGAGACCTTTTTTGCTGCTTCTGTCACTTTTATTGTTCAGGATAGGTTTTGCTTTCTCTTGCTGTTCCACCGTGTTTGAAACAGCAGGTGGCGGTGTTACATGTTGATTCGTTTCCTCTTGTAGCTCCATCGACAAGCGTACAGAGAAACCGCATTTCGGGCAACTCTCGGCTCTGCTTGAAACCATGCTGCCACAACCTTTGCATCTTACTAGTGCCATGTTTCCTTATTATTTCTTATCCAACATTGCATTCCAATATCTCTTGTTCAGTCTGCGGAAAGTCTTGTGCAATTGTGGCCAATAACGGTGAAGGGCTTTTCATGTGGCACACGCCCCGGCAATTATACCGTATATATACGCAACCACCCAAATGATGGCAGTTATTATACTACCGCCAATGGAAACTACTTTTATTAGCTCATCATCATACAGGTAAAAGTTTTGTGTCATCTGGTAGGCAATGAGGCCACCCATACCCGAAAAGAGGAGCAATCCAAGTATCAGCCACCATATTTTAAGTACCCACCAAATGATTGAGTACGCTACGATTTTGAATGTCAGATTGAGGAAATAAAATATGTTGTTGATAACGTCATACTCCTCCTGCTCTTTCTTGTCCTTGCAAGTCAGATACCAGGGGCCTAAAAGCCAATCGATCAATGGATGCTTTTGGTACAGTGCGCCTTTCGGGTAATTGCGTATCGGCCAAGGGTCACGGAAAAACCATGAATCGGATTTGAAAGGGGAATAAGGCTCTTTCTCGTTAAAGTTGTCATGTATAAAAGCCACTTCTTGTTGCCCATCGTTGCTGTCGGTCTGGCTGTTTTCTTGTACATTTTCGACAGGACATCCGCAGTTCGGACAGGCATTTGCGCCAGTCGGGATTAAAGAGCCGCATTCTTCACATCTTCTTTCAGCCATAATAAAACCTCCTGCACCTATGGCCCTGCGATGCGGTTAGTGGTGATTAGTAATGTAAGAGGGCATTAAAAAGAAAAGCGAGGCCACCATTCTGCCTCATCTACTGCGTAGGGTTGGACTCCCTGTAATATGGATAAGGAGAACAGACAGCCCCGCTTGGATGTATTTCGCATTGGGTTACGAATACAAACCAAGAGAGCGTCCTTCCCACATATTCCGATATTACTTCTGTAAAGTGTCCAATTTTACGCAGTCGGAATAAGCGAAAATGCGCTTTCTTTCAATATGTCCGCACTCGGCATTCGCCAAGCACGCCCCAAAGTTACGCATTTTTCAGGGAAGAACGCTCTTTTTCTTAAAGAAAATCAATCAATGTCTAAAAGTCAAGCACCGGCCTCCTCACTTCGTCTTGCCGTGCCTTGCCACGGCGTGGCCGATGTGGGCTATCGCCGTTGCCATCTTACCCGCGCTGACGGAGCTTCCGGCCACGATGAGCGTGACAGATGAGAGTATGAGCGCGATGCCGACGGCGAGGCGCATCGTGAACTGCTCGCCGAACAGCAGCACGCCTATGGCCACGGCGGTCAGCGGCTCAAGTGCGCCTATCACGGACGTGGGCGTGGGGCCTATGTCGTGGACGGCCACCACCATCAGCAGCAGCGAGGCCACCGTCGGCAGCAGGGCCAGCAGCAGGGCGTGCGCCCACATCCGCGCTGTGGTGAGCGGCTGGATGGCCTGCGGGCCGCCCGTGGCGAGGGCGTGCGCGGCGACTACGGCTATGGCGAACAGCAACACGTAGAACGTCAGCTTCACCGGCAACATCCGGAGCGACGACCTGTTCACCACGACGATGTATATGGCGTAGGAGAGCGACGATGCCATCACGAGCGCAATGCCCGTTGCGTCGAGTGCCATGCCGCCCTCACCACGGCAGAGCATGGCTATGCCCGCAAGCGACATCAGTATGGAGACGGCTGTCGCGGCAGTCACGCGCTGCTTGAAGAACAGTGCCATCATCACGGCCACCATCACCGGGTAGACAAAAAGCAGCGTGCTGGCCACGCCTGCATCCATGTAGTGGAAGCTGGCGAACAGCGTCAGCGACGATATGCCGAAGAGCACCCCGAGCGGCGCAAGGACGGTCAGCTCTCTCTTGCTCACGGCAAACGACTTCCGGCCTGCGAGCAAGAGCAGGGCGAGCACGGCCACCGCCAGGCCGTATCGGTGGAGCAACACGGTGTCTGTGTTTATCCCGTCGGCATACAGGGGCAGTGCCCCAAGCGGATTCGTGCCATAGCTCACGGCTGCGGCCACTCCGCACAGCGTTCCTCTGACCCTCGGATTCATCTTTTCGGTTGTCTTCAGTCACTGCCCAATGCAGCGGCGCAAAAGTAGACTTTCCCATCGATTTGACGGAACTTTGGGCGTTAAAGATGTTGAAAAGTCGGGGGATGCACGTGCGCTTTGAGGAGCGGGGAACGGGCGTAACTCGCCGCCCCGTGCTCCATTGCGTTGCAACGGGGCATTAAACGCAGCGCAACGAGGCATTAAATGGAGGCCAACGAGACATTCGTTGGCCTCCATTTAATGCCCATTGCAACGCATTGTGCGTCAGAGCGTTTCGGCGCGGAAATGTAAAGGTTTTTCTTTCGCGTGCGCTGTCGGTGCGGGGAGGCGTTCGCAGCGAGCCAACTCGCCGTTGATTCCGACACATTCGCCCGCCATATTCTTTACCCCCATTGCCTCTTTTAACTCCCGGCAAGGGACTTTCCTCCCGATAAAATGATTATTTTTGCAGGGTGCGGGCATTGCCCGCCGTAGCAGAGGAAGAAAGACAGAGACATGGCAAGGAAGAGAGTGTTCCACATTGTCACCCACTTCGATGTGGGCGGGGCAGAGCGCGTGGCCCTCAGCATAGCCAAATCGCCCACGGAGAGCGTGGAGTATCACGTGGTGGAGGTGGTTCGCGCCAACACGGCCTACACGCAGACGATGCTCGAAGAGATGCGGCGCGCCGGCGTGCGCTTTCACCGCGCCCACGTGCCAAACGTGCGCTTCCACTACCTGTTTGAGCGCGTGGCGGCGGCAGTGTTCCCCATTTGGTTCGTGTTCGTGTTCGCCCGCTGGCGACCCGACGTGATACACAGCCACACCGAAGTGCCCGACATGGCCGTGTGGTGGTTCTTCCGCCTCTTCCCGTGGCTGAGGCGGCGGTGCCGCGTGGTGCGCACCATCCACAACACGCGCCTCTGGAGCGGACTCGCCCGCACGGGGCGCACCGTGGAACGCTGTTTCGTGGCGTGGAAGTCGAACGTGGCCATCTCGCAGGCGGTGGCCGACGCATACGCCCGCCTCTACGGCTCGCCCGGGCCAATCATCCACAACGGCCTGCCCGAGGTGGAGCAACGCTGCTGCACGTGGCTGCGGCAGGGGCGCATCAACGTGCTCTTCGCCGGGCGGCTGGAGCCGCAGAAAGGCGTGGCCACGCTCCTGCGCATCATCGAGGCGTTGCGCTCCGACAAACGGCTGTTCTTCCACGTGGTGGGCAACGGCGCGCTGCTCGGCGAGGTGCAGGCGTGGCTTGCCTCCTGCCCCAACTCCGAGTGGAGGCCGCCGGTCTACGGACTGGCTTCGATGCTCGGCGCATTCGACTATCTGCTCATGCCGTCGGAACACGAAGGACTGGCCTTGCTGAGCATCGAGGCATCGCTCGCCGCCACGCCAACCATCATCAACCGCGCCCCGGGACTGGAGGAAACCATGCCCCCCGGATGGCCGCTGTCGGTCAGCGGCAACGAGCTTGACGACTATCTGCGCATCTTTGCCAGCCTGCCCGACGAGGAGAGGCGACGCAGCCTCGCCGCCGAAGCACAGCAGTATGCCCGTCAGCACTTCTCCGTGGAGTCCATGCGGAGGAGCTATGAGAAAATATACTTACGGGATTTTAAGGAAAACAAGGAATAGGAACGCGCGCCTTTTGCAAGTCCACCGCCCCTTTCGGCGAGGAAAGCCGCGCCAAATGGGGCGGTCGTACCGAAAGGGGCGGTGGGAAATGGCGCACGGAGTTTCAGTCGTTTTCCTCAACGGGGAAAAGATAGAACTTGCGGTTGGCATCGTGGTCGAGCATCCATTGGTCCACCACGATGTGGCTGTCGAGTGCCGTTATCACGAGCGTGTGCTCGCCGGCAGGCAACGATGGCAGTTTCAGCGTGCGCACGGTCTGGCCGCGAAGCACGTTCTGTTTCCACCCTTCAGAGCGGAATTTCTCTTTCAACGAGTAGACAGTAGGCTCTGCCCCGTCCACCGACACGCTGAAGCGCAGGTCGCCGTCATCGTAGGGTTGAGTGGGAATGAGAGCCGTGCGCAGCACCGCGTCGCCCTCCTTCGCCGTGGAGAAGGTGTAGGTCAGTGAGCCGCCCTTTGGCAGAGCCACGGCGTTCAGGCTGTGGCCGAGCATCGACACGGGCTGTGCGCCGTCCGTTGCCTGCTGCCAGTCGCAGGCGTTGCGCGCCGTTGTGCCGTCGGCGACGATGGGGTGCGGCTCTGACTGTGGGGCTTTTTGCAGCCATTCATTCACCTCGCCGTCGGTAAGCAGCGTGGGAAGCAGTGGTGCGCCGTAGACAGGGAGGTCGCGCGGGTGCATATTCATGGAGAGATTCCACTTGCCCCCGGCCATCGTCTCGTTGTAGTATTCCGTCAGTTTCCTCACCTCCTGATAGGCACTCTGGCTCTTGGCCACTGCCGTGAAGAGCCGGGATTGCCTGTCGAGCATATCCTTCGGCGTGCCACCGTCGGCGCATTGGCGTGCGCGTTGCGCCTCAAGTATCTTCCGCGCGTTGGCATCGGCGGCCAGCACGGGGTATTTTATCGCCGCAAAATAAGCGTCGCGCAGTTCGGGACGCACGAGGCTCTCGGCCTCTTCCACCGTCTTTGCCACGCCGGCGAAGCTCTCAAGGTAGCGGTCAAGCTCGCCGCCGAAAGCCGTTTGGCTGAACTCCGTGTTGCGCATCGGGCTGAGACCACGGTCGTAGGTGGTCTTCGACAGCTCCGTTTGGCTCCACCCCATGAACTCCGGCTTGCGCTGCCCGCAGAGGCGATAGAACTCGCGCATGGCGGGATAGAGCCTGTCGCCGGCCTCGCTGCCGAACTGCCGGCAGAGCCACGAGCGGTAATGGTCACCCACCGTGGCCGCGCTCACGCAGTCGATGTCCCACGCCATGTCGAGGAACAGTTCCAGTCCGTAGCCCGCCACCTTCGGATCGTGTACGTTTGCAATCCAAATCTTGCGCACGTTGTGGTCGTAGGCGGCACGCATCTCGTTGTAGATAAGTCCGGGCTGCGTCGTAGCGAGCCACAGGTGGTCGTGCGGCCGCCCCCAGTAGCTCAGGTGATAGTACACTCCCCCACCCCCGCTGCGCCGCTGTTCGGCTTCGTTGGAGAGGCGCGTCATGTATCCGTAGTTGTCGTCGCACCACATCAACGTAACGTAGTCAGGCACTTTGAGCCCGCGTTCGTATATCTCCAGCACCTCCTTGTAGGGCACGAACACCTGCGTCTGCTGCGACGGGTCGCCGACATACTTGCGCAACAGCTCCTGTTGGTCGTCGATTACCTGCTGGAGCGCGTCGAACTTCTCGTCCATCGTGCTCACGCCCTCCATCGAACCGTCGTGGATGCCGCGCATACCGATGGTGAACAGGTTGCCGCCCGCAGAGCCTTTCACCTCGCGCAGCCGCTCCACCCAGTATTGCTGCACGGCCTCGCGGTTAGTGATGTAGTTGAAAGGGCCGCGCTCTCTCACGCTCCACTCGCCCACGTTGTTGCGCAGGAGCGCCTCGCAGTGGCTCGTGCCGATGGCTATGCCGCAGCTGTCGGCCATGTCTTTCGCCCCCTCGACAGTGAAGAACGCCGCCGTGCCGGGGTGCATCGCCGGCCAAAGGGCATTGGCGCGGAGGCGCAGCAGCAGTTGGAACACGCGCTTGTAGGTCTTCGGGCCTATCACGCCGAAGTCGCCCGGCTCATAGTTGCCGCAGCTCCAGGGGCGCAGCGACCAGTCTTCGTCGTTGAGGAATATGCCCCGGTATTCCACAGACGCGCCCTGCATAGTGGAGAACTCGCTGTCGATGACGAGCCGTTGCCGCCTCTCCGGCACCACGTCGCCCCACCATATCCACGGACTTACGCCCGCCATGCGCGACATTTCCAGCAGGCCGTAGGCCGTGCCGCGCCCGTTGGTGCCCACTATCACCACCTGCCCGCCTATCACGGAGATGTGGAATCCGTCGGTGGCGGCGGCAAGCTCGTCCACGGGCACGCCGTCCTTCTCCAGCTGGCGGCGCACGGAGGCCGATGCCCTGTCAAGCTCCACGAGGCGCAATGCGGCCTCCTTGGCCGACGCAGCCACGGCGCGGCGACCCGTGACGGCCTCCATGTCGGAGGCGAACATCCCCACGGCCACCTCCACTACCGGCTCCACGCCCTTTTGCACACTGTACGTCACGGCCTTGGTGCCGTCGTACCACACCACGTCGGAGGCTTCAGCCCCGAGCAACGGCAGCACGGACAGGGCTGCCGCCGCAAAGATGGAAGTCTTATACATATTTATATTGCTATTGTTTTAGTCGTAGGTTGGCTATCATGTCTCCTCGCCGGATGTGCCGACCCGCCTGCGGGGAAGTGTGATTGAAGCCTGCATGAAGCACCGCCGGCACAGTCTTTCGGCTACAAAGTTAAGCATTCATGCACCATTTGCGATGGTTTTGCAGACAAAATCGATGCAAGGGACTGTTCTTCAGGGCAGCCCCGACAGCGGCGCGGGGCGCACATCACAAAAAAAATGGCTGAAAATTTGCACGTCTCGCAAATAGTAACTACTTTTGCATCCGCAAAGCCGAGGGGCGATGCGGTTACGGGATGTAGCGCAGTTGGTTAGCGCACGCGTCTGGGGGGCGTGAGGTCGCTGGTTCGAGTCCAGTCATCCCGACATCTGAAAAGGCATTGGAAGAGCCGCCGAATGGGCAGCGTTCCAATGCCTTTACTATTTCTCCACACTTCAATCTATTGCCCGTCGCCCTGCGACAGCCGGCTTGCGAGCGACAGCGAGCGCGTGACCGTGCCGTCGTATGTCTCCACTTGGAGCGTCACCGAATCGGCGGGAATCGACTGCCGAGGCACGCTGATGTAGTATTTCTGCGAATAGTATTCCGGCACGCCGCCCTGGTCGTGGTACAGCCGCAGGTGGGCGCATGTGCGTCCGTCGGCTGCCTTGCTCACGGAATCGGTCAGGATGGCCACCGTGTGATATAGGTCGGCATCGCCGGTGTCGCCGATTTTCATGTAGACACCCATGTTGAGATACTTCCCCGTGGCACTCACCCACACGCTTTCAAGCTCCACGGGGTCGGCAATCACGGTGTCGAGGCGTTGCGCTTCGATGGGGCGCACAGTGGTGACAGCCGACAGCGAGCGCGGACTGACGGTTGAAGTGCCGCTCCAGTCGTAGTAGAGCACGGCGCGGTATGCCGTGTCCGTCGCGGCCACCCAGCTCGGAGTGGCGGGCGGCGAGAGCCACAGCGTGTCGCCGCCGTCGGTCTCCACCCTCGCCACAGAGCCGTCGGCCTCGGCCCACGCCTCCACAAATTCGGCCGTGAGGTACGTGTATTCGCCCTCCTCCGTGTCGTAGCCGCCTACCTCGCAGGCCGCCAACGCCAGCGCGGGCAGGGCAAGCAGAGCCTTGTTCGTCATGCGCGCATGGCCGCAACGGCGGCCTCGTGGTTTATCACGGGGTTGGCGTACATCGTGAGGAAGCGTTCGCGCAGGAATCCGTAGTCCTTTCCCTCGATAGTCACCTTGGCCAGCTGACCCTCCATGTAGTCTGTGAAGCGGCGGCTGTCGGCCTCGGTGTAGAGTGTCGAGAAGCGCGGAGTGCCGGCGAGCAAGTCGGCCGCCACGTAGTTGGAGGGGAAGAGACGGTAGTTGAAGTGGATGTCGCGGTCGATGCGTTGCGCCACAATGTCGAACAGCCCGCCCCTCGGCTGCGTCTCGTCGAGGCTGCGGATGAAGCTGTCCATGCACGGGGAGCAGTGGTAGTGGACGTGCCCCTTGTAGCCCACGATGCCCGTCTTCATGCTGAGCACGTCGTCCTCGCGGGTCTTAGTCCACCCCGGCACGTCGCGGCGGAGCTGGAACTCCTGCGCCTTGAGGTAGTCGCAGGGGTCGAACTCGTAGGATATTGACAGCGGCACAATGTGCATCTGCACCAGCCTCTCGGCCGCGCTGCCCTCGCCTCCCATGGCAATCATCTTCAGTACGGCGGGTTGCGTGCGGTCGTCGCTGTCCTTGGCGCGCCCCTCCCGCTGCGCAATCCAGATGTTGTCGCGCTTGCGCTGTATGACGTAGTGCATGTATTCGGCCATGCGCCGGCTACAGGCGAGCATCTCGCGCATGGTTGCGCTGCGCTCCACGATGAACGACTTGTTGAGCCTCACGAGGTCTTTTATCCACGGTGCGGCAAGGAGGTTGTCGCCGATGGCTATCTCGCATGTGGTGTCGGAGCCTGCGTCGATGAGCAGCTTCGCCAGCAGTGCCGAGTCGAGCACGATGTCGCGGTGGTTGCTCACGAACGTGTAACGGCCCTTGATGTCTATCGATGATACGTCGATGTCGTACCCGTCGGATGCCCGCCGCATGAGCCTGTCGAGGAAACCGTGGCAGAACTTCTGCTGGAACTCAAGGCTGTCGCGGCACGTCTGCATGGCGGCAAGGGTCTCGCCGGGGCTTTGCGACGGCACGGCGTAGGCCACGACCTGACGGAACTGCGCGTCGGAGGCCAGGCGGTCGAACACCGCCGGCAGTTCCTCCGGCTCAAAAGGCCGGATGGAATCGTATTTCCTTAACTCTTCGTCCATGGCGTGTTGATGGTTTGTGGGTGTCGTCCGGTGTCAGTCGAGCTGGTTTTCCACGATGTCGGCGAGCACCCCCGCCATCGTGAGACCTGCCGCTTTCACCTGCTGCGGAATGAAGCTGGTGGGTGTCATGCCAGGCGTGGTGTTCACTTCGAGCATGTATATCTTGTCGGTCTCCCGCCCGTCGCTGCCCGTTCCGCGCGCTATGATGTAGTCGATGCGTATCAGTCCGTTGCAGCCGAGGATGTCGTAGATGTGGCTCGTGAGCTTCGCCACGCGGTCGGCGGTCTCCGCCGAGAGGCGCGCGGGCGTTATCTCCTTCACCTGTCCGTTGTATTTCGCGTCGTAGTCGAAGAACTCGTTGTCCGTGACCACTTCCGTGGCGGGCAGCACCACGGCCTTCGTGCGCGTCTTGTAGCAGCCGATTGAGATTTCCGTGCCCTCCACGTACTGCTCCACCATCACCTCCGGGCTTTCGAGCATCGCCTTGCGTATGGCCGGGGCGAGCATGTCCTTGCACTTCACCTTGGTCACTCCAAAGCTGCTGCCGTCGGCCGCCGGCTTCACGAAGCACGGCATACCGATGCGCCGTTCCACCTCGTCGTCGGTCACGGCAGCCTCTTGCCCTCGGCGGATGAGCAGGCTGTCGGCCACCTTCACGCCGAAGGAGCGGAGGTAGTTGTTGAGCACGAACTTGTTGAACGTGAGTGCCTCGACGAGCACGCCGCCCGTGGAGTAAGGCAGTCCGATAAGGTCGAAGTAGCCTTGGAGCACTCCGTTCTCCCCGGGCGTGCCGTGGATGGTGATGTATGCGTAGTCGAACGTGACGCGCTTGCCGTCGCGCTCGAAGCTGAAGTCGTTCTTGTCAATGCGTGCGATGGTGCCGTCGCCGAGGTCAACGTGCCAGTCTGCCCCCTTGACGGGCACGGCGTACACGTCGTACCGCGCTTTGTCGAAATAGGAGAGCAGGCCCTGCGCCGAACGCAGCGACACACCGTATTCCGAGGAGTCGCCACCGCAGACGATGGCAACGGTTCTCTTTGCTTTGTCCATTGTGCTATGCTTGAGTGTCAGTCTTTCCTTTAATGTACCTGCGCCAGCGCGCGATGAGCTGCGCCATGTCGTCGGGCAGGGGCGACGTGAAGTCCATTTCCTCGTCCGTTCGCGGGTGGCGGAAGCCGAGGGTGCGCGCGTGCAGTGCATGCCGGGGGCATACGGCTATGCCGTTGAGCACGAACTGCCGGTAGCTGCCCGTGCGCTCGCCCCGGAGAATCTCCGTGCCGCCGTAGCGTTCGTCGCCGAAGAGCGGGTGGCCTATGTGCTTCATGTGCGCCCTTATCTGGTGGGTGCGTCCCGTTTCGAGGCGGCATTCCACGAGCGTGGTGTACCCGAAGCGTTCCGCGACGGTGTAGTGGGTCACGGCGGGCTTCCCCGTCTCGGAGCCGGGGGCGAACACCGCCATGCGCAGGCGGTCCTTGGGGTCGCGCCCTATGTTGCCCTCGATGGTGCCTTCGTCGTCGGCAAGGTTGCCCCAGACGAGTGCGTCGTAGGCCCGCCGCGTGGTCTTGGCGTAGAACTGCGCCCCGAGCGCGCTCTTGGCCTCCGGCGTCTTGGCCACCACGAGCAGGCCGCTGGTGTCCTTGTCTATGCGGTGTACAAGTCCCACCTGCGGGTCGTTGGGGTCGTAGGAGGGCAGGTTGCGCAAGTGCCAGGCCACGGCGTTCACCAGCGTGCCGTGGTGGTTGCCGCATCCCGGGTGTACCACGAGGCCTGCCGGCTTGTCCACCACGAGCAGGTCGTCGTCCTCATACACCACGTCGAGCGGCATTTCCTCCGGCTCTATGGACGAGTCGTGGGGCGGACGGTCGAGCATCAGCGTGACCACCTCGCCCGGACGCACCTTGTAATTGCTCTTCACGGCGCGGCCGTTCACGTGTATGAAGCCCGCCTCGGCAGCCTTCTGCACGCGGCTCCGGCTCGAGTGCTGTATGCGCTCGGCCAGCAGGCGGTCGATGCGCACAGGCTCCTGGCCTGCGTCCACGGTGAAGCGGAAGTGCTCGTAAAGCCCGCCCTCGCCGTCGGGTTCGGTGTCAAGGCCGTCGACGAAATCGGTGTCGATGTCCTCGAAAGCATCGAAGACGGCCTCTTCGGGTGAGGATGGCGCGGTCATTCCACCACCTCCTCTCCCTCGGCGGCACCCGACGGCTCGTCGTCGGCAGGCTGTCCGTCGGCAGGCGGGGCAGTCACCTCCTCGAAGTCGTCCTCCAGGTAGCCGCCGGCATCGCCTCCTGCATCCACGTAGTTGATGTCCATCATGTCGTCGTCATAAGAGCCGCTGCCCACAAGCAGCGTCAGCGGCACGTCTATCGGCACGCGGTCGCCCGTGTGTACGCGCACTCCCCGCGCCTTTATGCCGTAAACCCAGTCTTTCTCCCCGCTCACAAGCTCGGGGTCGAGCAGCCTGAAGCCCATCGCCTTGAGGCGCGCCTCGGCATTGCGCACGCTGCTGTTGTCGATGATGTCGGGCACAACTCGCGTCGGCGAGGAAAGGGTGTTGATGGTGACGTAGACGATTCGCCCCGACTTCACCTTTGCGCCGCCCTCCGGCGTTTGCAGCAGCACGCAGTCGGCGGGCAGCCGCTTGTTGTAGCCCGTGTCGTTGACGGCCACGCGCAGGCCGTCGCTTTCGAGCAGGGCGCGCGCCTTCACGATGTCCATGCCGCACACATCGGGCACGGGTATGGCTTCGCCGTGGTGGGTGTAGCGTTCGAGACCTATCTTCACGCCCATGAAAAGCGCGAACACCACCACCGCCATGCCTATGAGGTTGGCCCACAGGCGGCGGTCTATGAACTTTGCAAAAAAGTCTCTTGCCTTCATTTTCTGTCGGTGTGGTTGCGGTGAGCGGCACACCGGCGCGCACTCACCCTGTGGCAGGCGGCGCGTCGCGACCCTGCGACCGCCCCATCGCTGCCCTGCAAAGGTAGTGGTTTTGCGAAACAACTCAAAACATTTGCCGCCTTAATTGGGACGGCACGGGAAAAAGCCAGCGGCCGCGCATGGCCGGCGACGAGGCACGGTGGGCATCGCCTGCGCCCCGCCAAGCCAGGAAAAGCCCGCACGGAAATGCTCGGAACACTTTCCGATGCACATTTCTCCGTGCGGGCGTTTTTCTCAAATTAGATTATAAAGAAAAGAGTAATGGTGCCCTTTCGCGCAAAGCATTCACATGCTCTGGTGAAGGTCGCTTCCCAACGGAAGCATTCTCGTGAAGATATTCGTCTTTTATGCCGTCACTTCGGCGGTCTTATTATTTGTCGCAAAGATAGGTAAAATAATTTCAAATCTAAACATTTCTGGGGAAAATATTATCATAATGGTTATTTTAACAACAATAAAAGATTTGTTTTAATATTTTTACACGAGCCGAAATGGAGGCATGGCAAGCCGCGATGCGCCGCCGTTTTCGGCGAAACGGACAGGCAACCTCTCCGCGATGCGCTGCCAACGGCGGCATCGCGGAACGCCCACAGCCCAACGGACGCACGCCCCGAAGATTTTCGTTAGCACACGATAATTAAAGTTTTACTTTAAGGTTTATGCCCCGATTTCGGGCGTTTTTTCGCGCGACGGATTCCCTTGCGGCAAATTTGCAATTCCAGCGGCCTTTTCGGCAAGTCGCTGATTATGAGCCTCGTAAGGCTCGCAAGGCCAATAAAGCCACTGAAAACAGCCTCCGCCGCCGCGCAACGAGGCATTAATTGCAGTCCATTTAGGCATTAATTGCCCGCCAACGAGGCATTCGTTGCAGCCCAACGGGGCATGAAAATCCGCCCGATTTCCCCAGAAACGCGCTCCAACGGATGCTCCGCCAGCGCGTTTTTAACCTTTGTTTTGAAAATCGCGCGGCAAAAACCTTGAAGTAGCCGCCCAAAGCCTGCCGCCCGCCGCCTATTTCGCAATTCCGGATTGTCAAGTT
>CAZURD010000028.1:14693-24345 GCA_964623445.1 uncultured Prevotella sp.
AGCCGCCCAAAGCCTGCCGCCCGCCGCCTATTTCGCAATTCCGGATTGTCAAGTTTTTTCAGTGCCTCCCGGCATCGTAACTTGCATTCTTCCCACCTGCACGGAGGGCGTACCGAAGCCGAGTTGCACTCCTGCGATTGCCCCCGCTTCCTCAACTCTCCAAGAAAACCACTGCGGCTTAATTTTCTCAACTCCCCAAATCTTACTAATTTTGCAGCGAAAACATACAACGATGAAACAACGCCTCCTTTGGCTTATCAAGCTATACGCAGCCTATATAGCAACGTTCGTGGCTCAGAAAGTGGCCTTCTTCCTCGCGTGCAGACCTGCCGACACGGCGCACGGCATTGGCGACTGGCTGCAAGTGGCTGTCCACGGCCTGCTGCTCGACGTGCCCGTGGCGGGCTACCTCATCTCCCTGCCGCTGCTCGTGGCAGTGGCTACGGCGTGGTTGCCCTGCACGCTGAAGCTGCGCACAATCGCCCTGCCCTACCACATCGTGGCCGCAGTCGGCATTGCCCTCATGGCCGTGGCCGACATTTCGATATACCCTTTCTGGAAGTTCAAGCTCGACGCCACCATATTCTATTATACAGACTCGCCCAAGGATGCCCTCGCAAGCGTCTCCACGGCCTACGTGGCATTGCGCGTGGCCATCATCATAGCCACTGCCGCCGCCCTCACGTGGCTCTACTGCCACGCCACGCCACGCCGCCTCGCACCCTTGCGCGGCACTGCCCAGAGCGTGGCCACGACGGCGGTGCTGCTCGCGCTGACCGCGCCGCTGGTGGTGTCAATCAGGGGCGGGCTGGGCGAATCGACCGCCAACGTGGGGCGCGTCTACTTCTCCACTGACGAGTTTCTCAACCACGCGGCCATCAACCCGTGCTTCTCCATGCTCGCATCGCTCGGAAAGGCCGACGACTACGCCTCGGAGTTCGACTATTTCGACGAGGACACGCGCCGACAGCTCTTCGACGGCCTCTACAAACCCACGCCGCAGAGCGGCGACACGCTGCTCAACACGCGCCGGCCAAACGTCATCGTGATAATAATGGAGGGCTTCGGGGGGCAGTTCATCGAATCCGTCAGCGGACGGACGGACATCGCGCCGAACTTCAACAGGCTGGCGCGGGAGGGCGTGCTGTTCACCAACTGCTACTCGAACAGCTTCCGCACAGACCGTGGCACGGTGTCGACGCTCAGCGGCTACCCCAGCTTCCCAACGCTGTCGGTGATGAAACTGCCCATGAAGAGCCGCACGCTGCCTTGCCTCGCCGCCTCGCTCAACGCCGAGGGCTACACGAGCAGCTTCCTCTACGGGGGCGACATAAACTTCACCAACATGCAAAGCTACCTGCGGACGGGCGGCTATTCCAGCATCACGAGCGACGTTGACTTCCCTGCCAAGGAGCTGCGCGACAACCCGTGGGGCGCAAACGACGACGTTACTTTCGACCGACTGGCGCAGATGGTGGGCGAGGCCGGCTCCGAGCCGTGGCACATCTGCTTCCTGACGCTAAGCAGCCACGAGCCGTTCAAAGTGCCCTACGACAGGCTCGACAACCCCGTGGCCAACGCCTTCGCCTTCACCGACCACTGCCTCGGCAACTTCGTGGAACGCATAAGGCAGACACCGGCATGGCGCGACCTGCTCATCGTGTGCCTGCCCGACCACGGATTCAGCTTCCCCGCCGGCATAACCCACCAGCAGCACCACCACAACGCGATGCTGTGGATTGGCGGGGCGGTGGCCAAACCGCGCACGATAACCACGCTGATGAACCAAAGCGACATGGCCGCGACGCTGCTCGGGCAGATGGGCATCGACCACGATGACTACACTTTCAGCCGCGACGTGACCAGTCCCGACTACGACTATCCCTTTGCTTTCTACACGTTCAAGGAGGGCGCGGCATTCGCCGACAGCACGGGAAACACCGTCTACGACATCATCGGCAACCGAGTGGCCGAGGACTGCACCGCGTCCGCCGTCGCCGACTCCGCCGCTGCCACGCAACGGCGCACGGACAAGGCGAAAGCCATTCTCCAATCAATCTACGACGACCTTGGACAAAGGTGACGCTTCGCCCGGGAGTATAATAAAGGTAAAAGGAAAGCAAGGAAACAAAAGAGCTTCGCTGCCACACGATGCCATGCCGCCCGACCCCGTGCGGAAGCAGCGGGGCAACCTCACTTGCAACTTAATCACTGGCAAGCAGGCGCATCCGGCCTCAAGTCAAACTCCGAAAAACGCAACGTGCGGGCATCCACTACGATGAGGCGATTGACCAACGGCTCTCCCACGCGGGAAAGCACTTTCAGTGTTTCGGTCGCCTGAATAGTGCCGATGATGCCCACGACAGGCCCGAACACGCCCATTGGGGCGGTCTCGCCGGCTGCCGGCTCGCCTCCAAAGACGCTGCGCAGGGTGGCCGTGCCGGGCAGATGGGTCATCGCCTGGCCGCAATATCCGTTCACACCGCCAAAGGAAAAAGGCTTGCCGAGAGCCACGCAGACATCGTTCACAAGGAATTTTGACGCGAGATTGTCGGTGGCCACAACCACAAAGTCATATTCGGAGATGATAGCCTCGGCGTTGGATGCGTCGAGGCGCAGGCACATTGGCACAACGTCCAATGTGGGATTGATGGCCGCCATCTTCTCCGCCGCGCTCTCCACCTTTGGCCGTCCCACGTCGGCGGTGGTGTGGATGACCTGCCGCTGGAGGTTGCTCACAGACACACAGTCATCGTCCGCGATGCCGATGCGCCCCACCCCGGCGGCGGCGAGGTAGAGAGCCACGGGCGACCCCAGTCCTCCCGCCCCCACGATGAGCACACGCGAGGCCATCACGCGCTCCTGCCCCTCCGTGCCGAAGCCGTCGAGGGCGGCGTGGCGGGCATAGCGCGACATCAGGTCGCCCCCGTCCCAGAGCGTCATAGCAGTGGGGGCAGCTCGTAGAGCCGCTGGCTGTGGCTGCCTTTGATGAGGATATGGAAGCCCGTGGGGGTCTCGTCGGCTATCGCCGCCTTGACATCATCAACACCATTGAACTTACGTAAAGGGCTGTCTATGCCCGCAAAGCCCTCGCCCACCAGCCAAACGCGGTCGAATCCGCTGTCGGCGAGGCTGTCGGCAAGGCGGCGGTGCTCCTCGGCGGAAGTCTCGCCAAGCTCGCCCATGCTGCCGATGATGGCCATTTTCGGCCTGCCGGCCATGCCACGGAAGTTGGCCACGGCAGCGGCCATGCTCGTGGGGTTGGCATTGTAGGCATCTATTATCAGCGTGTTGCGCCCCGTCTGCTTCAACTGCGAGCGGTTGTTGCCCGACACATAGGCCGCAAGCGCGCGGCACACAGCCTCCTCGTCGACACCGAAATGCAGTCCGATGCAGGCTGCGGCGAGCATATTGGCAAGGTTGTATGCCCCCACAAGGCGCGTGGCCACGCTGTGCCAAGAGCCGCCCGCCGCCCGCCATTCAAGCCTCAGCGTGGGGTCGCAGGCCACTACGCGTCCCTCGACGGCGGCGCAGGGCGTTCCCTCCGTGCCATAGCACACCCTTTCCAGCCCCTCGGTCATGCCCATGAGGCGGCTGTCGGCGGCGTTGACAAAAGCCGTCCCGCCTCCACTGCGGCGCAGGAAGTCGAACAGTTCGCCTTTCGTGCGGGCCACGCCGTCGAGCGAACCGAAGCCGAGCAGGTGGCCAAGCCCCACGTTTGTCACGATGCCGCACGTGGGTTCGGCGGTCTCCGCCAGCCGCCTGATGTCCCCGGGGTGGCTCGCCCCCATCTCCACCACGGCCACCTCGTGCTCCGCAGAGAGGCCGAGCAGCGTCTTGGGCACGCCAATGTCGTTGTTGAAGTTGGCCTCGGTGCAGTGTACGCAGTATTTCATTGCGAGCACGGCGGCGGTGAGTTCCTTGGTGGTGGTCTTGCCGTTGGTGCCCGTGATGCCTATCACGGGTATGCTGAAGTGGCGGCGATGCTCGCGGGCGAGAGCCTGAAGGGTTTTTAGAGCATCGTCGACGAGGATGCAGCGCGGGTCGGACGCGGCGGCAGGGTCGTCGACAACGGCAAGCGAACAGCCCTTGTCCAGAGCCGCGCGGGCAAAGCGGTTGCCGTCGAACGTGTCGCCACGGAGGGCGAAGAATATCGAGCCGGGCGGGCAGTCGCGGCTGTCGGTGGTCACGGCATGGCCTTGCGCAAACGTCTCGTATAGTTGTTTGATGTCCATAGCGTGTGGTTTTGAGCCGCGCAAAGAGGCGGCGCAGTCATTGCAAAAGTAGCCATTTTCCCGTAGCCGAACAAATTTTAGAAACCGTTTTAATTTATCGTGCGATGATTGGGGATGAGTTTTTGAGGCAGTTCTGCCTCCGTGATGAGGAATATAGCAGGCTTTCTGACGAAGCACGGGAGCAGAACAGGCCAAAAAATCGCCCAAACCACGCACGAAAACTGAAGCACAAAGCCAAGAAAAAGACTTTTTGTGGAAATTCAAAACAGTTTCTTAATACCAAAACGGTTCGCTTTGCGCTCTATTTCTTACCTTTGCATTGACCCTGCCTCGCCACAAGCAACGTGCGGGGCAGACCCATGCCGCCCCGCAGGCATCGGCATACGCAAAGGCGGCCAATGCCGCCGCAGGCTCAGACACCTACGATGGAAACAAGGAAAGACTTTTCGATTAACGCCGGCGGGAAGCTCCTCAGCCTCACGCCGGCAGTGGTGATGGGCATCCTCAACGCCACGCCCGACTCGTTCTACGCCGGCAGCCGCAAGCAGACGGAGGCCGAAATAGCCGGGCGCGCCTGCCAGATAGTGGCCGAAGGCGGAGCCATCATCGACGTGGGGGCATTCTCCACGCGCCCCGGCGCACGGGAGGTGAGCCGCGAGGAGGAGGCGGAACGCCTGCGCCGCTGCCTCGCCATAGTGCGCCGCGAAGTGCCCGACGCGGTGGTTAGCGTCGACACGTTCCGCCCGGAAGTGGCGCGCATGGCCGTGGAGGAGTTCGGGGCGGCCATCGTCAACGACGTTTCCGAGGGCGGACAGACAGGCGTGGCGGGCGTGCCCCTGCCCGAAGGAGACAGCCCCGTGCCCGCAATGTTCGCCGAAGTGGCCCGCCTCGGCGTGGCATACGTGCTCATGTCGGTGCAGCCCACGATGAAACGAATGCTCCTCGGCTTCGCCAAGGAAGTGGAGCAGCTGCGCTCGCTCGGCGTGAAAGACATCATCCTCGACCCCGGCTTCGGCTTCGGCAAGACGATCGAAGACAACTACGCCATACTCGCCACGCTCGACCGCCTCGGCGCACTCGGCCTGCCCGTGCTCGCCGGCGTGTCCCGCAAGTCGATGATCACGGGCGTGCTCGGCGTAAGCACGGACGACGCGCTCAACGGGACGACCGCCGCCAACGCCATAGCACTGGCAAGGGGCGCGGCCATCCTGCGCGTACACGACGTGAGGGAGGCCGTGGAATGCGTGAAGATAGCCCATCAATGCGACCTTGCCCGGCAGCGCAGACCGTTCGGCGACTGAGCCACGCCACCGCAACGGCACAGGCAGGAGCGCAAGCCCACACAAACGCCACAGGCCAACACAGGCATACACATATAACATATTACCACAAAACCCAACCCCACCAAAAGCCATGCTTCTATCTTTCGGAATAAAGGATGCCATCGACATCTTGCTCGTGGCACTGATGCTCTACTATCTTTACAGGCTGATGAAGGAGTCGCGCTCGCTCAACGTGTTCATCGGCATACTGATATTCGTGGTGACGTGGATATTCGTGTCGCAGGTGTTGGAGATGCGCCTCATAGGCTCCATCATGGACAAGCTCGTGAACGTGGGCGTGCTGGCACTCATAATACTCTTCCAGGAGGACATACGCAAGTTCCTCTACAACCTCGGCGCACACCGGAAGATGCGCTTCTTCATCGAGCTTTTCTCGCAGAACAAGGGCAAGCCAAAGGGCAAGTCGCGCGATGCCATAGTGCCGATAGTACTCGCCTGCATGAGCATGGCCAAGCGGAAGGTGGGCGCGCTCATCGTGATTGAGCGCAACATGCCGCTCGACGACATCTGCGCCACGGGCGACATAATAGACGCTAACATCAACCAGAGGCTAATCGAGAACATATTCTTCAAGAACTCGCCCCTGCACGACGGGGCGATGGTGGTGTCGAAGAAGCGCATAAAGGCCGCCGGGTGCATCCTGCCGGTGTCGCACAGCCTCGAGATTCCCAAGGAACTGGGCCTCCGCCACCGCGCCGCCCTCGGCATATCGCAGCAGTGCGACGCGCTGGCCGTCATCGTATCCGAGGAGACAGGCGGCATATCGGTGGCGATGGGCGGCCAATTCCAGCTGCGCCTGTCGGCCGAGAAGCTCGAAAGCATCCTCACCACAGAGATTGACAAGGCATTCACGCGAGGCTGACCGACATCGCCCCACAGGCCGCGCAAGAGGCCGCACGACTTACGTTTTGAAGTCGCGGAAGTGCCCATTGCAGCCAAAATGGCGTTTTTAGAGGCTAAGATTTTGTCAATTCGTCATTTTTTGCTTACTTTGCAATCCACAAGGCGGACGAGTGCGCCGCCTCGGGCGACCCGCGCCATCGCTCCCGCGCAGGAGCGGGCACGCCGCGACGAACCCCAACTCACATCATACACACTATGGCAGAAGAATTGGAAGTGAAGGAACTTGAGCAGGTCGTGGTCAGGTTCTCGGGCGATTCCGGTGACGGAATGCAACTGGCCGGAAACATTTTCTCCACGGTATCGGCCACCGCGGGCAACGACATATCCACCTTTCCAGACTACCCCGCCGACATCCGCGCCCCGCAAGGGTCGCTCACGGGCGTGTCGGGGTTTCAGGTTCACATCGGCGCGGGGCGCGTCTACACCCCCGGCGACAAGTGCGACGTGCTCGTGGCGATGAACGCCGCCGCCCTGAAGACGCAATACCGCTACGCCAAGCCGCAAGCCACCATCATCATCGACACCGACAGCTTCGGGCCGAAAGACCTTGAGAAGGCGCAGTTTGCCACCGACGACTACCTCGGCGAGATGGGCATCGACCCCGACCGCGTGGTGGCCTGCCCGATGACGCAGATGGTGAAGACCTGCCTCGAAGGCAGCGGCATGGACAACAAGAGCATACTCAAGTGCCGCAACATGTTCGCACTGGGCATCGTCTGCTGGCTCTTCAACCGCGACATAAGCTACGTGGAAGCCTTCCTGCGCGAGAAATTCGACAAGAAGCCCGCCGTGGCGGAGAGCAACATAAAGGTGGTCAACGCTGGATACGACTACGGACACAACACGCACCAGAGCGTGCCGGCCACCTACCGCATAGACACCAAGGAGAAGAAGCCCGGCCGCTACATGGACATCACGGGCAACAAGGCCACGGCCTACGGACTCATCGCTGCGGCGGAGAAAGCCGGGCTGCGCCTGTTCCTCGGCTCCTACCCCATCACCCCGGCCACCGACATACTCCACGAGCTGGCCAAGCACAAGTCGCTCGGAGTGATAACGGTGCAGTGCGAAGACGAAATATCGGGCTGCGCGAGCGCGCTGGGCGCATCGTTCGCAGGCGCATTGGCCGCCACCTCCACCTCCGGCCCGGGCATCTGCCTGAAGTCTGAGGCGATGAACCTTGCCGTAATCGACGAGCTTCCGCTCGTGGTCATCGACGTGCAGCGCGGCGGCCCGTCGACGGGAATGCCCACCAAGAGTGAGCAGACCGACTTGTTGCAGGCCCTCTTCGGCCGCAACGGCGAAAGCCCGATGCCCGTGCTGGCGGCCACAAGCCCCACCGACTGCTTCGACAAGGCGTACATGGCGGCGAAAATCGCCCTCGAACACCTCACGCCCGTGGTGCTGCTGACCGACGCTTTCGTGGCCAACGGCTCCGGCGCATGGAAGCTGCCAAGCATGGAGAGCCTCCCCGACATCACTCCCCACTACGCACCGGCGTGCCAGAAAGGCAACTACTCGCCCTACCGCCGCGACCCCGAGACCGGCGTGAGATACTGGGCAGTGCCCGGGCAGGAGGGCTTCGAGCACATCCTCGGCGGCCTTGAAAAGGACGGCGACACGGGCGCAATCTCCACCGACCCCGAAAACCACGACAAGATGTGCCGCCTGAGAGCGGTGAAGGTGTTCAAGATTCCCGTGCCCGACGTGGAAGTACACGGCGACGAGTCAGATGCCGAACTGCTCATCGTGGGCTTCGGAAGCACCTTCGGCCACCTGTACTCCGCCATGGAAGAGCTTCGCGCCATGGGACACAAGGTGGCATTGGCTCACTTCAGCTACATAAACCCGCTGCCGAAGAACACCTTCGACGTGCTCACGCGCTACAAGAAGGTGGTCGTCGCCGAGCAGAACCTCGGGCAGTTCGCCGCCTACCTCCGCATGAACGTCGACTTCTGGCCCTACCAGTACAATCAGGTGAAAGGCCAGCCGTTCGTCGTGGCAGAGCTGGTGAAAGCGTTCCTGAAGATCATCAAGAACCAAGGGTGAGACTAAAGACAAGGATTAGAAAGAGCAACCTTTAACCTGACACAAGATGGAATATTCCGCAAACGACTATAAGAAAGGCCAGCCGCGCTGGTGTCCCGGCTGCGGCGACCACTTCTTCCTGGCCTCCCTGCACAAGGCAATGGCCGAGATTGGCGTGGCTCCCTGCGACACGGCAGTGATTTCGGGCATCGGATGCTCCAGCCGACTGCCCTACTACGTCAGCACATACGCCATGCAGACAATACACGGCAGGGCTGCCGCCATCGCCACGGGACTGAAAGTGGCCAACCCCAAGCTCTCCGTCTGGCAGATAAGCGGCGACGGCGACGGCCTCGCCATAGGCGGCAACCAC
This sequence comes from uncultured Prevotella sp., assembly GCA_964623445.1. Classification (GTDB taxonomy): domain Bacteria; phylum Bacteroidota; class Bacteroidia; order Bacteroidales; family Bacteroidaceae; genus Prevotella. The sequence goes on from CAZURD010000028.1 coordinate 23,576, forward strand.
TTCATACACGCCATGCGGCGCAACGTTGACATCAACATCATCCTGCTCAACAACCGCATCTACGGACTCACCAAGGGGCAGTATTCGCCCACGTCGCCACGCGGCTTCGTCTCGAAGTCAAGCCCCTACGGCACGGTGGAAGACCCGTTCCGCCCCGCTGAGCTGTGCTTCGGGGCCAGAGGCCTCTTCTTCGCACGCGCCGTGGCCACCGACGCGCAGGGCACAATCGACGTGCTCAAGGCGGCACACGCCCACAAGGGCGCAACAGTGTGCGAGATTTTGCAGAACTGCGTCATCTTCAACAACGGCACGTTCGACTCCGTTTACAACAAGGAGGGACGGCGGAAGAACGCCATCTACGTGCGCCACGGCCAGCCGCTCGTGTTCGGCGAGAACAACGAGTACGGGCTGATGCAGGAGGGCTTCGGCCTCAAAGTGGTGAAGATCGGCGAGAACGGCGTGACCATCGACGACATACTCGTACACGACGCGCACTGCGAGGACAACACGCTGCAACTGAAGCTCGCCATGATGGACAACGAACACGGCTTCCCCGTGGCCCTCGGCGTAATCCGCGACGTGGACGCTCCGACCTACGACGAATCCGTACACAGGCAGATTGAGGAGTTGAGCGAACGCAAGAAATACCACAACTTCGCCGAACTGCTCGAAACGAACGACATCTGGGAGGTGAAGTGAACGCCCGGGCAACCCCCGACAGCGACCAAGGCGGCATCGGACGCACCGCAACGGATGCCTAAACGCACTGC
>CAZURD010000029.1:0-24071 GCA_964623445.1 uncultured Prevotella sp.
GCTATTTAGGTTTTCTTACGGTGGCAAAGGTAGCCGAATAATTTGGGAAACAGTGCGTTTTCAAATACAAAAATCCCGTGAGGCGCGATAAGCCGCAGGGTCAGTCAGAAGCCAAACGACCGATTTGGGTTAAGATTAGATGCCTAAATGTAACGGCAACGAGGCATTAATCGGAGTCCGATTAATGCCTCGTTGCCGGGCAGTGGCGAGCCTGCGGAAGTTCAGCGTCAGGGCTTCGGCACCCAAGTGTCGTTCACGGTGAAGACGGCTTCGGGCGTGATGGCAGCCACCTCTTTCTTTGTCAGTTGGCGGCTCCATGCCACGCGGCCGTCAGTCTTCGCGCCGGGGCCGCTGTTGTTGTACTCCATGTAGCGTGCCGTCTGCTCGCGCTCTTTCTGCCAGTGGTGCCAGCCCTCGGGACGGATGTGGCCTCCCAGCTCGCAGTTCATAAAGAGAGTGTAGCCGTAGTCGCGCCACGGGCGGCCGAGATACACCTTCTCCACGCCCTCGGCGGCAGTCAGTCGGCAGTTGTTGAAGACGTATCCGAACTCCACGTCTTGCGGCGTGGAGGCTGCGGTGATGTAGGAATTGCTCTTGCTGTGTATCGTGCAGCCCTCAAACCACGCCGTCGCAGGGCCGAAGATGAAGTCGGTCGTGCCCTCGATGTAGCAGTCCTTGAAGAAAAGGCGCGTCCTTGCCGTGCCGGTGTAGACGGTATCCTGATGGCCGAGCAGGCGGCAGTTGACGAACATGAGGCGGTCGCCCTCGGTGTGGAGAGCCACGGCCTGCCCCAGCCGCGCGGAGTTGTTCTCGATAGTTATGTTGCGGAACGTGATGTCGTTGCCCTCCACACGCATCGTCCACGTGCGGAAAGTGCCCATGCCCCGGTCTGTGCCCGGCATCTTGATGTTGGCGTGGTCGTCCCACGTTATTATGGTTTCATCGCGGTCTTCGCCCACGATCTCTATGTTGGTGAGCCATTGGGGCACTGTGACTTTCTCCTTGTAGAGACCTTTTTTGACATAAATCACCTTGTTGTAGGTCATAAAGGCGCGGCACACCTCTATGGCCTCTTGCAGCGAGCGGAACTCGCCCGTGCCGTCGCGGGCCACGACGATGGTGTCGGGATTGTCGTACTTGTCGGCGGCCGTGGCCGAGAGCGTGGCGGCGAGGGCCAGTGCCAGAGTGGCGATTAGCTTTTTCATGCGTCAGGTTTTTAGTTGTTTATGGTGCGTAGTCGTTCTGCCCGGCGGTCACATTATCTGCGCCACGTCCTGCAATCCGTCTATCTTCTTCAGGTTGCCGACGATGGTCTTCATGTCGTCGCGGTCGTGTACGCGAAGCTCCAGCGTGCCGCTGAATATGCCCTCGTCGCACGTTATCTCCACCTTGTGGATGTTGACGTTGAGCTGTTCGGACAGGACGCGCGTCACGTCGTTGAGCATTCCGATGCGGTCGATGCCCTCGATGTGTACCGCTGCGCCGAAGTAGAGCTGCTTGTGCATGTCCCATTTGGCGTCGAGTATGCGGTTGCCGAAGCTCACTTTGAGCTTCGTGGCCAGGGGGCAGTCTCTCTTGTGGATTTCGATTTGCTTCTTGTTGTCGATGAATCCGAGTATGTCGTCACCGGGAATGGGGTGGCAGCAATACATGAACTTGTATTGCGAGATGTTGTCGTCGGTGATGAAGATGGGCTTCTTTCGGTTGAGCGTCTCCGGCACGGTGAGCAGTTCGGAGTGCGGTTCGTCGTCTTTCTTGCCCTTGGCAGTGCCTATGAACGGTACGAAACGCCTCCAGCCACGGCTTCTCACCTCTTTCTTCTTGTTCTTTCCGTTCAGTTCGGCCACGTCCTTGTCGCCCAATGCCACTGTGTTGTCGCCGATGGCCTGAAGCAAATCCTCCCGCTTTTCCATGCTGTGGAAGGCTGCGAGCTTGTCCACGGCGGCCACGTTGTACTCCAGTTCGTGCTTCTTTAGGAACTCGGTGAGCTTCTCCTCGCCGCGCTTCTGCGCCTCGCGCGCCTCTCGCCGCAGTATGGCCTGCACCTTGGCCTTTGCCTTTGCCGTGGAGACGAAGTTTATCCACGACGGCTGCACGTGCTGCGACTTCGACGTGAGGATTTCCACTTGGTCGCCGCTTTCGAGCTTGTGGCTGAGCGGCACGAGCTTGTGGTTGACCTTTGCGCCTATGCAGTGGCTTCCGAGGAAAGTGTGTATGGAGAACGCGAAGTCAAGGGCGGTACCCCCGGCGGGCATGGTCTTGATTTCGCCCTTTGGCGTGAAGACGAATATTTCGGATGCAAAGAGGTTGAGCTTGATGGTGTCGAGGAAGTCCATCGCGTCGGGCTGCGGGTCGTCGAGTATCTCCTTGATGGTGTGAAGCCACTCGTTCAGCTCGCCGTCGTCCTCGGCAATCTCGCCGCTGCTGCCCTCCTTGTACTTCCAGTGGGCGGCGAATCCCTGCTCGGCCACCTCGTCCATGCGGTCGGAGCGTATCTGCGCCTCAATCCACTGGCCTTGCTGCGACATGAGAGTGACGTGCAGTGCCTGATAGCCGTTGGCCTTGGGATGGTTGAGCCAGTCGCGGAAGCGGTCGGGATGCGACTTGTATATGCGGCTGATGGCTACGTAGATGTTGAAGCACTCGTTTATCTCGTTCTCGCGATCGTTGGGCGTGAACACGATGCGCACGGCCAGGATGTCGTATATCTCCTCAAAGGTGACATGCTTGTTCTGCATCTTGCACCAGATGGAGTATGGGCTTTTGATGCGCTCCTTGATGGTGTAGCGTATGCCCATCTTGTCGAGCACCTGCTTTATGGGGGACGTGAACTTGTCGAAAAGCTCATGGATGGAAGCCTTGGTCGAGGCCAGTTTCTGTTGGATGAATGTGTACTCGTCTGGGTGTTCGTAGCGGAAGCTGAGGTCTTCAAGCTCCGTCTTTATCTTGTTCAGGCCGAGGCGGTTGGCCAGTGGGGCATAGATGTAGAGCGTTTCTCCCGCTATCTTGTACTGCTTGTTGGCCGGCTGGCTGGCCAGTGTGCGCATGTTGTGCAGGCGGTCGCATATCTTTATGAGGATGACGCGGATGTCGTCGCTCATCATCAGGAGGAGTTTCTTGAAGTTCTCCGCCTGTGCCGATGCCCTGTCGCCGAAGATTCCGCCGCTGATTTTCGTCAGTCCGTCCACTATCTTGGCCACTTTCGGGCCGAAGATGTTCTCTATGTCCTCGGTGGTGTAGTCGGTGTCTTCCACCACGTCGTGGAGCAATGCGGCACAGATGCTCGTCGAGCCAAGCCCGACTTCTTCGCAGGCGATTTGCGCCACGGCAATGGGGTGCATGATGTAAGGCTCTCCCGAGAGCCTGCGCACGCCCTTGTGGGCCTGCTTGGCAAAGTTGAACGCCTTGGTGATGATGTCCACTTTCTTGCGGTGGCGCGACTTGACGTAAGTGTCGAGCAGGTGTTGGAAAGCGTCGCCGATGAGCTTCTTGTCGGCGTCCTGGCTGCTTTGGGTGTCCTCTGCGTTTGTCATGTCCTTGGCGTTTTTATGGTTTGGCTTCCGTTTGCCGTGCCGCTATGGACTGGCCGCGCACTTGTTGCGGCCTTGCCACGGTGGTTGGCTCATCTCACGCGCAGCTTGCGGCCAGCTCTTATGGCCGAGCTTTTCAGGCCGTTCAGCTTCTTCAGCTTGCTGACGGTGGTGCCGTAGGTCTTTGCTATGCTTCCGAGCGTCATGCCGCTGCGTATCGTGATGTACTTCGCGCCGCTGCTCGCCGACTGTGATTTGCCTGTGGTGGCAGGCGTTGTGGTTTTCACGGCCACTTCAGTGCGCTTGTGCAGCAGTTCGTCGGCGCGGTAGTTGTAAACGGAGTCTTCGTTGTCGATGAAGCGTCCCACGTGGGTCAGCGGCAGCCGCAGGCAGGCCAGAGTCGACGAACCCGGCACCATGTCGTTGCGATAGGCGGGGTTCAATGCCCTGAGCTGCTCAATGTCGATGGAGCACACGGCCGAAACCTGTTCGAGATGCACGTCGCGCGAGAGCATCAGCGTGTCGGTCTTGTCGGGCAGGCGTGTGGTCATGGGGCAGATGCCGTGGTCGCAATAGTAGGTCATTATGTAGTTGGCGGCGATGAACGCGGGCACGTAGCCCCGCGTTTCCTTGGGCAGCCACGGGTAGAGTTCCCAGTAGTCGCGCTTCCCGTTGGAGCGGTGGATGGCCTTGTTCACCTGTTCCGGGCCGCAGTTGTAGGCCGCGATGGCGAGCGTCCAGTCGCCATACACCTTGTAGAGGTCGCTCAGATAGTGTGCGGCGGCGTAGGAAGACTTGACGGGATCGCGCCGTTCGTCGACGAGCGAACTCACCGTCAGGCCGTAGTTCTTGCCCGTGGCGAGCATGAACTGCCACAGGCCGGTTGCCCCTGCGTGTGACACGGCGTTGGGGTTGAGTGCCGATTCTATCACGGGGAGGTAGCGCAGTTCGAGCGGCAGGCCGTAGGCTTCGAGCGCTTCCTCAAAGATTGGCATGTAGAAGTTGCTCGCCCCGAGCATGTAGCTGACCGAATGGCGCAGCTGTCCGCTGTATCTGTCGATGAACTTGCGCACCACTTCGTTGTATGGCATCTCTATCACCGACGGGATTCGGCTGAGACGATCCACGTAGACCTCCTTGTCGAACGTCGGGTTGCTGTCGGTTGATTTGCAGTTCTCATCGTTGTCGAGGTATGTTTTGGCCATGTAGAGGTTCATAAGGCTGTCGAGTTCAAACCCCATTGATTCGGGGAACTCCACGGCTTCGGCCTCCGCGCCGGCGGCGGTGGTTGCCGTGCCGTCGGCATTTTGCGCCGCCACGCACGTGGCTATGGTCAGCAGGGCTGCGGTGAGGACTGTCTTTTTGTTCATCTCTGGGTTGCTATGTCGTTGTTTTTGTGGTAGTGGTGAGTGTGTGTTCCGGGCTGTGTCCGCCGCGCTCCCGCCCGTCCGTCAGAAGCGCAGTTGGCATTGTATGCCGAACGAGGCAGCTTCCAGCACTTTCGACGACTGTCCGGCGGTCATCACGGCCGGCTCCACTCGCAGGCTCAAGTCCTTTGAAATGTCAAACTCCGAAAGCTCCGCGTCGACGTAGGCATCTATCACCGAGAGTGCGTAGACGCCCAGCAGGCAGAAGAAGCTGAGGTCGCGCCAGCGTCGGTAGCGGTCCTTGCGGCTGCGGAATATCTCCTTGTAGCGGTCTTCGTTGGAACTGTCGATTGTCCGTCCGAGGTGCATGAAGTTGTTGTAGCTCTGCGTGGTGGGGTCATCGTCCATGATGTCGAGGTATGCCTGGGAATAATCCTTGTACATCATGTTGTTCCAGTTGAGTGCGTAGAGGCATCCCATGAATCCCCCGTAGACTATCGGCAGCTTCCAATACTTACGGTTGTATATCTGTCCGCCGCCCGGTATGACGAGCGCGAGCCACAGTGCCCGTTGCGGGTTGGGCCTCCACGTGTCCCAGTCGCGCTTTTCCCGTTTCTTCTCCTTGGGCAGGTCGTCGAGCCACAGCTGCGAGAGTGCCGCGCTGTCGAGTGCCGCTGTGGAGTCGGCGGCGGCCAGCGTCTCCCCTATGCTCATGGTGATGGAGTCGGCTGCGGCTTCCGCCAGCCTCACGCGCATGGTCAGCGAGTCGTCAGTGACTGTGGCCTGCCGTGGCTGCATGGCCGTGGTGTCTGCCGTGCTGTTGCGCATTACGGCCTCGGCGGCAATCGCTCCCGACCGTGCCAAAGCCCTTTCCACGCGCAACTCGGTTGAGTCGGCGGCCGCTTCGTTGCCGCCATCCCCCTCTGGTTGCTGTGCCTTGGCGGCTACGGCTGCGGCCAGCATTGCGCAAAGGACTATGAAGCGCGTGGTCAGCGTCATCCCTCCTGTGTTGTGTTCGTCTCCCCCTGCTGTTGCCCGTTTGCCCCGATTGCGTCGAGGATGCGCCTCAGCGTGGCCTCGTCGTCAAAGGCTATGCTTATCTTGCCCTTGCCCTTAGCCCCGCATGTGAGCTGCACTTTCGTGCCGAGCCTTCCGGCGAGCCATCCCTGTGCCTCTTCGTAGGCCGGCGGCAGGGGCTTTGCGGCAGCCTTGGCCGCCGTCACCCCGCCCTCGTTGGCGGCCTTGACGATTTCCTCCACCTTGCGCACCGAATAGCCGTTCTTCTGTATTTCCCTGAACAGCTTTATCTGCATACTCGGGCTGTCGAGCGCGAGCAGGGCGCGTGCGTGCCCCATGTCCACCTCGTGGTTCTTCAGTGCCATTTGCACCTGCGCGGGCAGCTTTAGCAGTCGCATATAGTTTGCCACGGCGGCGCGGCTTTTCCCCACGCGCTCGGCAATGCGTTCCTGCGTCATGCCGGAGGTCTCGGCGAGGTGTTCGTAGGCGAGAGCAATCTCTATGGCGTTGAGGTCTTCGCGCTGTATGTTCTCTATGAGAGCCATTTCCATGGCGTTCTCGTCCTCCACGGTGCGGATGTATGCCGGTATGGTCGTCAGTCCGGCCATTTGAGCGGCTCTCCACCTCCTCTCGCCCGCTATTATTTGCAGCTTGTCGCCTTGCGCCTTGCGCAGGGTTATGGGCTGTATGATGCCAATCTCCCTTATGCTGGCGGCCAGTTCGCGCAGTGCGTCCTCGTCGAACTCGCGCCGTGGCTGGTTGGGGTTCGGCTCAATGAGGTCGAGGCTTATTTCGCAGAGGTTCGACGAGCCTTGCGTCCTCACCTCGCCCGTGTCTATCAGTGCGTCCAGCCCCCGCCCGTTGCCGATGTCGTCGAGGCCGCGTCCGAGCACGTTGCGGTCGTATTTCTTGTGTACAGCCATTGCGTCGTTTGGTCGTTAGGTGTGTCCGCGCAGTGTCAGTTGGCTTTTTCGCCGCTTTCCCCCGCGTTCTTGTTGATGATTTCCTTGGCCAGTGCCAGGTGGTTCTTGCTGCCCGTGGAGTCTGCGTCGTAGAGTATTACGGGCAGTCCGTGGCTTGGGCTTTCGCTCAGCTTGACGTTGCGCTGTATCACCGTCTTGAACACGAGTTCCTGGAAGTGCCGCTTCACCTCGTCGTAGATTTGGTTGGCGAGGCGCAGGCGCGAGTCGTACATCGTGAGCAGGAAGCCCTCTATTTCGAGCCTCGGGTTGAGCTTGTTCTTTATTATCTTGATGGTGTTGAGCAGCTTGCTGATGCCTTCGAGGGCGAAGTACTCGCATTGCACGGGTATTATCACGGAGTCGGCAGCCGTGAGCGAGTTCACGGTGATAAGCCCGAGCGAGGGGCTGCAATCTATGAGGATGTAGTCGTAGTCGCGCCTGATGGGTTCGAGCAGTGTCTTCAGCACCTTTTCGCGGTTGTTGATGTTGAGCATTTCGATTTCCGCGCCCACAAGGTCGATGTGGCTTGGGATGATGTCGAGGCCGTCGATGTCAGTGGTGTAGATGGCGTCGCGCACGTCGGCGTGGTCGATGATGCACTCGTACAGAGAGCAGTCCACCTGCTTTATGTCCACCCCCAGTCCACTGGAGGCGTTGGCCTGTGGGTCAGCGTCCACCACGAGCACGCTTTTCTCAAGCGTTGCCAGCGACGCTGCGAGGTTGATGGTGGTGGTGGTCTTGCCAACGCCACCCTTTTGGTTTGCCAATGCGATGATTTTTCCCATTTCCTTTTCTGACGTTCAGGCTCTTTGCCTGTAACATAGTTTTGAATGCAAAGTTACATATTTTATGCGAGATAGGCGTTGCACTTGCCGTTTTTTTGAAATTTTGCGCTATTGCACTGTCGGGCGGAATCGGGATTTGCGGGCTTGCGGCGGTGGTTTCCCGATGCGTCCGGCGGCATTGGCGCACGGCGTTGTTTGGCTGTGGCTGATGCGCCGCCGTGGCGCACGAACCATGCGTCGCGAAAGGCATCGTTTTCCTTGGCTTTGCAATGAGGTATTAATTGCGTTGCATTTAATGCCGGAATGCAACGCAACGAGGCATTAATTGGACGGCAATTAATGCTCCGTTGCAGGGCAATAAGGCATCTATTGCCATAACGTTGATTGCCAATACGTTATGGGCGGGGCTTGCCGTGTCCGCCATACGGCTCCCGTCGCCGCTGCGGGGCTTTGCCGTGGCGCGCCAATCAAAAAAGGCTTGCCCCGCTGTTGAGGGCAAGCCTTTTTGCGTTTTGCAGTCTGTCGCGTCAGTGGAAGAAGCCGTTGTCGCCCTGCTTTTCGCCTTCCGCCGCCTGCGCCTGTGCCGCGCTGACATCGGCCGGCAGCCACACGGCCATGCTGCCCTCGCCACGGTGCGCCCACGCATAGTAGGGGATGAGCGTCAGCTCCACGTCGCGCACGGCCAGGCGGCCAGTGCCGTCGTAGCTAAGGGCCTGCGCCTCCGTCGTGAGGCGGGTTATGCCGTCGAGCGGTGCGGCCAGTGCCGGGGCTGTCTTCACCTCGAATGCAGGCTGGCGGCGCAGCAGCACGGTGCTAACGTCGAAGTCGTTGTCGGGCCATTCGGCGCAATATACTATCGGGCCGCGCTCCACGGCCACGCGGCCACGGTCGGCCTCCACCTTGTCGTTGGCCTTAACCACGCGCGGCTCCATGTCGAACGTCAGTTCCACCACGTCGCCCTTGCGCCACTTGCGCTTCACGGGCAGGTAGCCGTTGCTAAGGTCGGCCTCCACTTTCTGGCCGTTCACCGTCACCGTGTAGGTGGGCTGCTTGCCGTCGGCATAGCTGTACAGGTCGCCCGGCACAGGCTCGTTGCGCACCCATCCCGGTATGCGGAGGTTCATGCAGAACTCGCCGCTGCCGCGTTCCACGGTCAGCCGCACCGTGCCGTCCCACGGATAGTCGGTCTCCTGCGCCAGCGTCAGCTTCTTCTTGCCCACGGTCAGCTCGGCTTGGTTGCCGAGATAGAGGTTGACGTAGACCGAATCGTCGCGCACGGCGTAGACATAGCCCGGCAGCGAGGGTATGAAGCGACTGATGTTGCTTGGGCAGCAGGCGCAGCCGAACCACGGCTTGCGGCTGTATCCGCCCGTGGAGGCGAGCGGGTTGGGGTAGAAGAACGCCCCGCCGTCGAGCGACACGCCCGCGATGAGGCCGTTGTAGAGCGTGCGTTCGAGCACGTCGAAGTAGCGTGCGTCGCCGTGCAGGAGGAAGAGGCGGTAGTTCACGTAGACCATTCCGATTGCGGCGCACGTCTCACAGTACGCCGAGAGGTTCGGCAGCTCATAGTTGTTGCCGAACGCTTCGCCTTGGTGGCGTGCCCCGATGCCTCCCGTTATGTAGAGCTTCTTGGTCACGATGTTGTCCCAGATGCGGTCTATGGCGTGTATGTAGGCCGTGTCGCCCGTCACGGCGGCCACGTCTGCCATGCCCGCATACATGTAAGTGGCGCGCACGGCGTGCCCCACGGCCTCGCTCTGCTCCACCACCGGCTTGTGGGCTTGGCTGTAAGCGTCGCGCCGCGAGGTCGTGCCACGGGCATCGAGGAAGAACTTTGCCTCCTTCAGGTATTTCTCGTCGCCCGTGATGAGGTAGAGACGCACGAGTGCCATCTCTGCAATCTGGTGGCCGGGGACTACGCGCATCTGCCCGGGGACATCGCCGATGGCTTCGCAAACGCAGTCGGCGTAGCGTATGGCGATGTCGAGGAAGTTGCGCTTGCCTGTGGCTTGGTAGTGCGCTACGGCGGCCTCCACCATGTGCCCGAGGTTGTATAGCTCGTGGCTCAGGTCTTCCTCCTTTGTCCATCGCTCCGTGCCGGCCCACTGGTGCGGGTGGCGCGGGTTCATGGTGCGCGGCGTATATAGGTATCCGTCAGGCTCTTGCGCCGCTGCAACGATGGTCAGCACGCTGTCGATATAGCTCGCGAGGCGTGCGTCGGGGTATGTCTGCATGAGATAGCTCGCGCCCTCTATGGTCTTGTAGACATCGGTGTCGTCGAACGGGAAGCCCGGGGCTGCGTTGTCGTCGCTGGGGTGTACGGCCTTGACGAAGTTCTCGTAACGTCCCTCCGACTCACACTTGCTGAAGGCGAGCGGTATTGTCACCTCGCGGCTCGCCTTGAGACGCTGCCCCCAGAAGCCGTCGCTCACCTTCACGTTGGTGAACGGCACGGGGTCGATGGGATAGCCGCTGTGGGGCATCTTTTGCTGTGCTGCCATGCCGCCCGACAGGAGCAGGGCCATGGCCAGTGAAAGAGTGGTTCTCATCTTGTTTATTATTGTGTTACAGGGAATTTCCGAATGGCATTTCGCCTCGCCGCCCCGCCTCCGTCGGCAGGGCTTCTTAATGGCCGAAAGCCTTTTGCACGTCGCTCCAAGAGATGCGCAGGCTGTCGGTGATGTCGGCGGCTTCGAGGTCGATTTCGGGCAAGTGGGAATCGTAGTGGGGCTTGAACGGCACAATGATTTGGTTCACAGGCTCAACCAATACCATAGCCACGCCTTGCGTGAGGATGCCCAGTTCCTTTGCCGCCCGCCACGAGAGGTCGATGATTCTCCCGCGCACAAACGGGCCACGGTCGGTCACTCTCACCGTCACTTGCCGTCCGTTGGCGATGTTTGTCACGCGGAGGCGCGTGCCGAAAGGGTATGTCCGGTGTGCGCAGGTGAGGCTGTCGTGATGAAGCCGCTCTCCGCTGCTCGTCAGTCGTCCCGTTGCTCGCTTCGAGTAGTAGGTGGCCTTGCCTCGCTGTGCTTCTTGCGCCACGGCGCAGGCCGCCACTGCCGCGATGACCAGAGTGGCCACCGTGCGCATCGCCGTCCGCCGCCTCACGCCCTCGTTCGTCATGGGTCGCCGGCTCTACTGTCTCTTCGCGCCATCGGCTATGGCCTCGGCCACGAGCCGGGCAATCTCCGCCGCCCCCTTGGCGTTGGGGTGTATGCCGTCACGTTGCATCATGTCGCCAGTGGGGTCGATGGCTTCGTGGAGTTCGATGAGCGCGAGTTTGTTCTTCTTTGCCACGCTCTTGATGGCCGGGATGATGTCGGCCACCACCACGGAGTCGCGTATGCTGCCCTCGCCCGGCTTCTGCTGTGCCGACTTTATCGGCGTGCAGAGGTAGATGGTGGGCTTCGATGGCAGTGCGTTGAGTTCGTCAACCATCTGTTGTAGGTCGCGGGTGAACTCGCTGGAGTGCGTGTCCCAGTTCACGGGCTTGCTGTCGTTGGTGCCGAGTTTCACCACCACGATGTCTGGCGCGAACGCCTTGGCCTCGCCCCATGCCGTCTCTCGCATGTAGGGGCGGTCGCCGGCGTTGAGCACGGTGCGCCCGCTCACGCCGAAGTTGCGCACGCAATAGCCCTCGCCGAGGGTCTGTTGCAGGCGTGCGGGATAACCGTTAACGTCCACCATGTCGATGCCGAGGCCGTCGGTGATGCTGTTTCCCACGCAGGCCACGCGCTTTGCGTCGGCCTTCGGGGCTTTCAGTGCGTCGAGCCATGCCGACAGTTCATTGAGCATCTGGTCGTGATAGGCGAACGTCGAGCGGAAGCCGAAGCCGTGACCGCCCGAGGGATAGACGTGGAGGGCGGCTGGGATGCCGGCCTTTCGCAGTGCTATATAATAAGGTATGCCGTTCGTCAGCGGCGGCACAGCACCGTCGTCGCCCGCCATTATGAGCAGAGCGGGCGGCGTTTGATGCGTGCTCACCTGCCGTTCGTTGGAGAATGCCTCCACAAGTTTCCCGTCGCTGCGTCCGTCGCCAAGGAAATTGACCACCGATCCCTTGTGCGTGAGCCTCTCCTCCATTGAAATCACGGGGTAGAAGAGAATCTGGAAGTCGGGGCGCGAGCCTATCGCGGCGTGCGTCGCGGTGGTGGACGCAAGGTGTCCGCCTGCGGAGAAGCCCATGATGCCCACGTCGTAGGGGTTCACTCCCCATGCCGCAGCACTGTCGCGCACGGTGCGTATGGCGTTCTCAGCGTCCGACATCGGCAGCGAGCGGTCGCCCTTTGGCATACGGTAGGTGAGCACGCAGAAGGCTATGCCCTTGTCGTTGAAGTATGGCACCCAGTCTGTGCCCTCGTTTTGCATGGACAAATGGGAGTAGCCGCCGCCCGGACAGCACACGATGGCGCGTCCGGTGGGCTGCTGCGGCAGGAAAACCTCGATGCGCGACGCACTGTCCGGCGTGAGGCCGACGGTGAACTGGCGGGCGGTCTGCGCCCCTGCCCCTACTGCCAGCAGTTGCAAGGCAGCTAAAAGGATGGTCTGTTTCATGTGAAGAAAAGCCGGTTAGTGATTGTACGGTTGTTGCAAATGTAACAATTATTTGTCGTAACGGGTTGCCGTTAGGGAGTTTTAACCTAAAAAGGACTGCCGTGACGCAGCGGGGAAGTGGTGGCGATTGGGGCGCGAGGGTGCGCACCGTGGCCTGTGGGGATGGCGCGCGGCAGGCTTTCCCGATGGGGCTGGAACGGACTTGCAGGCCTCGGTGCAAACCAGCCGCAGCCAGTCCGGACAGAGGGAGTGTGTTAAAAAAGGCTGCAAAACATAGGGCTTATGCAAGTGGATTGGCTTTTTTTTCGTAAGTTTGCAAACAAAGGAATCCGCTAAGTAGCCTTTAAACAGGATAAAGGGACAATTTACTAACCATTCATAACTTAAACATTACGCTTAATGGGAATTTATACCAAGTTCGCGGCATTGGCTCTGCTCATCGCCGCACCGTGTGCAACACAGGCGCAAAACACTCCCGCAAGCCAGCAGGAGAAGCTCAACCGAGGCGTGGTGGCCGCCCGCACGGGCACGTCCAACTTCGTCAGCTGGCGTCTGCTTGCCACCGATGACGACCTCACGTCGTTCACGCTGCTCTGCAACGGTACGGCCGTCAGGAGCAACATCCACGATGCCACCTGCTACACCCACAGCAGCGGCCCTCTCAACGCCCAGTACCAAGTGGTGAAATGCGTCAACGGCGTGCCCGTAGACACGTCGGAAGTGGCCACGGCGTGGAGCGACATCTACTATCGCCTGCCGCTCAACAAGCCCGAGAACGGGACGAACACGAAAGGCTATGAGTACAGCTACACGCCCAACGACTGTAGCGTGGGCGACGTGGACGGCGACGGCGAGTATGAAATCATCGTCAAGTGGGACCCCGACAACTCACAGGACAACGGCCACCGCGACAGCGGTTCGGATGAGTTCACCGGCCCCGTGCTCCTCGATTGCTACAAGCTCGACGGCACGCAGCTATGGCGCGTGGACCTCGGGAGCAACATTCGCGCCGGGGCGCACTACACGCAGTTCCTCGTTTACGACTTCGATGGCGACGGCAAGGCTGAGATGGTATGCAAGACCGCCCCGGGCAGCCTCGATGGCGAGGGCAACTACGTGACCGACGCAGCCACCGACTCCACGATACTGGCCACCGACAACACCGTCTACTACGCCAACAGCTACGGTCACATCCTTGACGGCGGCGAGTTCCTGACCGTGTTCAACGGCGAGACGGGACGCGCTGTACACACCGTATGGTACTGCCCCAACCGCGCGGGCGACATGAGCGGCGTGGGCACGTACCCGTCGAGCAGCAGCTTCTGGGGCGACAACTACGGCAACCGCTCCGAGCGTTACCTCGCCTGCGTGGCCTATCTCGACGGCCCCGACGCCAACCCGAGCGCAGTGATGTGCCGAGGCTACTACACACGCGCCTATCTCTGGGCTGTTGACTTCGACGGTTCGGAGCTGAAGACGAAGTGGGTACACGGCTCGGTAAGCTCCTCATCGGTGCAGCTCACCGATGCAGACGGTAATAGGACATCGCGCAGCTACACCACCGCCACCGGAAAGTCGAGCGGCAGCAAGACAGCTTACGGCAACGGAAACCACAACCTTTCGGTGGCCGACGTTGACGGAGACGGCTGCGACGAAATAATCTATAGCGGGGCGGCAATAGACAACGACGGATGGCTGCTGTATGCAACGGGCTATGGCCACGGCGACGCAATGCACCTGAGCGACCTCTTGCCCGACCGCGAGGGACTCGAAGTGTTCACCGTACACGAGGAAAGCCCCTACGGATGGAACGTACACGACGCAGCCACGGGCGAGATACTCTACTCTGCCTCTGGCTCCAGTGACAACGGACGCGGCCTCTCCGCCGACATCGACGGCAACTACCGAGGCTTCGAGTTCTGGTCGTCGAACGACCGGGCACCGCGCGCCACCACCAACGGCGAGAGCATAACGCCCACCGGTTCTTGCTCGGTGAACTTCCGCGTCTACTGGGACGGCGACCTGCTCGACGAGCTGTATGACGACACGAAGATTGACAAGTGGGACACGGACAACGGTGGCACCACCAGACTGCTTACGATGTACGACTACGGCAACTCCGCCGACTGCAATTCAACGAAGCACACTCCCAACCTGCAGGCCGACATTCTGGGCGACTGGCGCGAGGAGGTGATACTCTACGACAGCAGCGACGGGGCGGCACTCAACATCTTCACGACGACCACTTCGACCGACTACCGCGTGACGACACTCATGCAAGACCACGTGTACCGCATGGGAGTGGCATGGCAGAACGCCGCCTACAACCAGCCGCCTCACCTCGGCTACTACCTGCCCGATGCCTTTGGCACGCGCTACGCCATGATTTCCGGCTCGTTTGAGCAGACCGTTGCCGTGGGCGACAGCATCGAAGACATCACTTTCCACTGGGTGAACAGCGGCTCAGTGGCGTTGTCCAAGTCGATAGCACCGGACGGAACGGAGACCAGCCGTGCTTGCATGTCGGGCTTCAGCTACTCGCGCGACCTGCTGTCAAACCGCACATTCACACTCAAGGGCGCTCCTTCGGAAGTTGGCGACTACCTCTTCGTCATCACCAGCACCAACAAGGTGGACAACAGCACGCGCACCGACACCATCGTGATACACTCCGCCGACCCGGCTGGCATCAGCAGCGTGAGCACAGGCGAGGCCGTGCAGTGGATCAAGGTGGCAAACGGTGCGTTCAGCGAGCAAATCAACCTCGATGTCAACGTCGGCGCAACGCGCAACGTGTCCGTGGGTCTCTACAATGCCGCCGGCGCACAGGTGTTTGGCCAAACCTACTCTGCATCGGGCAGCCAGCGCATCAGCGTCTCCGGCCTGAGCCATCTGCCCAACGGCATCTACATCCTCCGCGCCGTCTCGGCAGAGGGCAACTACAGCACGAAGGTGGTCAAGAAATAACCTTTCGGAATCCTCCCAATCAAAAAGGTCGCCTTTTTCAGGCGGCCTTTTTGATTGGGTATGCCCCACGAACGCCATCGGAATCGCGATGCACCGCGCTTTGCGGGGATGCGCGAGCGGCGCGCCCGCCACAGCCAAGTACACCCCGGCTTATTCTGTCTTTAGTGGAATCTCGTTTAACATAAAAACGTTAAAGGGCGCAACGCGAGTGGCATTGTCCAACGCATTGACACACAACGGCTTGCAATAAGTGCCTCGTTGGCCTGCAAAACGGCATTAAATGCAAGCCAATAAGGCATTCGTTGCAGTGCAATAAGGCACTCGTTGCGGTGCAACGGGGCATCGGTTGAAGCGCGAGGCAAACACGTCCGTTTTTAGTTGCATATTTGCAACTGTGCGAATGCCCTTTCAGTAGGCCATGATTCGGGGAAAAACGCCCCGCTTTTGTCAGCAAAAGCGTATGTCGACAATCATCTGTGCCCCTACGCGCTCATTGAGCCGAGCCACCAGTTCGTGGCGCATCATGGTGAGTTCGGCGCGGAGCGCGGGGCTTGACAGCCTCACGATGAGCGTCTGGTTGTTTATGCGGGCATCGAGAGTGTAGCGGCTTGCCACCGCCCCGGCCACCTCCGGCCACGCCTCCACAAGCCTCTTTTGCAGGAGAGGCGTTTCCAGTCCCAGCTCGCGCAGGTTGCGCAGGAGCAGGCTTCGCAACGGTTGAACTTCTCGTCTAAACATCGTCGATGGGGTTAATCTCGCCGTCCTCCACGTGGAAGAGGCGGTAGTCGTGTGAACAACTGCGCACTATGGCATCGATGTGCTCGCGGTTTGTGTCGGTCATAAATATCTGGCCAAAGCCGTCGCCGGCCACGAGAGACACCAACCGCTCCACGCGGCCGGCGTCGAGCCTGTCGAACACGTCGTCGAGCAGCAGCAGGGGAGTGGTGCGCGAGGCCGTGCGGCGGAGGAAATCGAACAACGCCAGCTTAAGCGCGACGACGAAAGTCTTGCCCTGTCCTTGGCTGCCCTCACGCTTCATCGGGTGTCCCTCGATGCTGAACACAAGGTCGTCGCGGTGGATTCCGTGGAGCGAGAACCCCACTGCGCGGTCTTTCGCGCGGTCACGGCGTATCACCTCCAGCAGCGGGCCGCGCTGACAGTGGGACGTATAGGCAATGCCCACGCTCTCGCGCCCGCCCGACACATATTCATAATTGCGCTGGAACGCCGGCATAATCTCGTCGACGAACGCCTTGCGCCGCGCGAACACGGCCTCTCCGTCGGCTGCCATGCTCTCCTCCCACAGCCCGAGAATCTCCGCGTCAGGCTCCGTCTCGGCGCGGAGCATGGCGTTTCGCTGCGCAAGGGCCTTGTTGTAGCGCACGAGGGAATCGATATAGGTGCGGTCGCACTGCGAAATCACCATGTCGAGCAGCCTGCGCCGCTCCTCGCTGCCGCCGTCGATGAGCAGCGAGTCGGCAGGGGCTACGGACACCAGCGGTATCAGGCCGATGTGTTCGGAAAAGCGTCGGTACTCCTTCCCGTCGCGGCGGAAACGCTTTTTTTGCCCCGTCTTCATGCCGCAGTACACCGACAGCGGCTCATTGTCGTCGGTGGCATAGCGTCCTTCGAGCACGAAGAACTCCGTTCCGTGGCGGACGGCCTGCGCATCAGACGGGCAACAGGAGCTGCGGCAGAAAGAAAGGTAGTGAACTGCGTCCAAGGTGTTGGTCTTGCCCGACCCGTTCGGGCCGATGAGGCAGTTGATCTTGGGCGACGGCAGCAGTGATGCCGACTTGATGTTCCGGTAGTTTATAATGGAAAGTTCATTCAGAATCATCGTTGTAAAGGGCAAAGTAGCCAATGCAAAGTTAAGCCTTTTGGCCGTCTCCGACGAAAAAAACGAAAGATTAATTTCTGCATCTGCAATAAATTCAGTAATTTTGCCGCGCAATATCGTAAGGGACAAAAACATAAAAAAGCATAATGTCAAACGAGAAGACCCACAAAGAGGCCGCCGGCGAGCCTTTGGCAATGCAAGCGCCGCTGATTGAGCGCAAGAGAAAAGCCATCATCGGCGGCTTGGCAGCCGTAATAGTGATAGTGGCGGCAGTCATCATCTACAACACCTACGTGGCCGCCCCGCGTGAGATTGAGGCCAACACCCTCATCGCAAAGGCGCAGGACAAGTTCGCCGCAGAGCAGTTTGAGACCGCCCTCAACGGCGACAGCACGGGCATGGCAGGGTTCTCCGCCATCGCGTCCGACTACTCCGGCACCAAGGCCGGCAACCTCGCCAACCTCTATGCAGGACTCTGTTGCGCCAACCTCGACCGCTGGGAAGAGGCCGTGCAATACCTTGAGAAGTTCAGCAGCAAGAGCGACCAGATGATAAGCCCGGCCGCCGAAGCCGCCCTCGGCAACGCATACGCACACCTCAACCAGCTCGACAAGGCTGTGGAACACCTCAAAAAGGCAGCCAAGAAGGCAGACAACAACAGCCTGTCGCCAACGTTCCTCATTCAGGCGGGGGAAATACTCGAAAGCCAAGGGAAGAAAGACGAGGCCCTGACGCTCTACAAGCAGGTGAAGGAAAAATACGTCAACTCCCTGCAATACCAGACCATCGACAAGTACATCGAACGCGCATCGGCGCACTGACCCATGGCCACAGCACTGCATAACCTGTCGAGCTACGACGGCAAGAGCGTTCCCGACGCAAGCAACATGTGCTTCGGCATCGTGGTTTCAGAGTGGAACACCGAGGTGACCGGGCCGCTGCTGCGGGGCGCGGTGAGCACGCTTGAAAAGCACGGCGCACTGCCCGAGAACATCCACGTGAAGCGCGTGCCGGGTAGTTTTGAGCTGATTTACGGCGCAAGGCAAATGACGCTCAACGGCAACTACGATGCCGTGATAATACTCGGGTGCGTGATTCGTGGAGAGACGCCGCACTTCGACTACATCTGTCAGGGCGTGACCTACGGCATAGCACGGCTCAACGCCACAAGCGAGATACCCATAATATTCGGCCTGCTGACCACGGAGAACATGGAACAGGCTCGCGAACGCAGTGGCGGACGACTTGGAAACAAGGGCGACGAATGCGCCGTTGATGCCATAAAGATGGCCAAATTCTGACAGGGATAGGCAAAACAGGAGACCAACAAGAAAGCCCCTCAACCAAGATTCCGCCTCGCGGAACGTCTGGTTGAGGGGCTTTCTGTTGTATTCCCTACGTAAGCACCACCGTGACAGACCTTGCTGCCTGCGCTCCCATTACGAGAGCCTGCGCTATGTCGGCCGTCTTCGACGGGCCGCTGATGAAGCATCCGTAGCCGTAGTCGGGCATTTGGATGCGCTCGTAGGCCTCGTGCATGTTGCTGACGATGGCTTTCCGCGACAGCAGGATTACGAGTTGCTCGGATATGAAGCACACCGCGCGCTCCTTCATCGTCTGCGGCACCCACACGCAACCGTTCTCGGCCACGCCCAGCTCGCCGCGAACGATGCCCACGTCCGTGCCGTTGAGCAACTGCGCATCGGGCACGGTGTCGGGGTTGCGGGTGGCTATGGTAATGCCGTCCACGCCCGAAGCAATCTCCTTGGCGTTGGGGTAGAGGCTGAGCAGCTGCGCGTTGATGTCGTCGCCTGGCGCGAGGCTCACCACGCGCGAGCCAACTGCCTCGCTCGCGGCAATGAACTTCTCCAGCGGATTGGGCCACACCGTTGGGCGGATGCCGTCGAGCGACGGCATGTCGTAGCCCTCGCGGGCATTTGCCTTTATCTTGAACAGAATGTCTTCCTTACGGCTCATTTCACTTTTCCTTTCTTCCACATTGTCTGGAACGATTCCTTTGCGAATGTCGGCAGTTCCCTTCCCTTGCCCCATGCATTAAGCCCGTTGTAGGCGGCAAAGCGCGGCGCGTGGTTGGTCAGCGGCGCAAAGCGCAGCGCGGTGGAGTAGAGCGCGGGACGGTCGAACAGCACTTTCATGCCACGGCTCATGGCTTTCTTGGCCGGGTTGGCCTTGCCGAGGCTGTCGAGCTTCTGCCGCCAGAGGTAGATTTGCTCCGACAGGTTCACCATTGCGGGGCACACGTTGTCGCAAGAGCAGCACAGCGAGCACGCGCTTACGTTGTCGGCGTACTCCCGTGGGCCGTGCGCCATGCCGAGGTTGATGCCTATCGGGCCCGGTATGAAATAGGTATATGAGTACCCGCCGCTGCGGCGGTAGACCGGGCAGGTGTTCATGCAAGCCCCGCAGCGTATGCACTTCAGCGTCTGCCAGTGCTCAGGGTCGGCCAATATGTCGCTGCGTCCGTTGTCAACGAGTATTATGTGCATCTCGCCGCCCGGCCGTGGCTTGCGGAAATGCGACGTGTAGGCGGTGGTGGGCTGCCCCGTGGCACT
Organism: uncultured Prevotella sp.; assembly: GCA_964623445.1. Taxonomy (GTDB): domain Bacteria; phylum Bacteroidota; class Bacteroidia; order Bacteroidales; family Bacteroidaceae; genus Prevotella. The sequence goes on from CAZURD010000029.1 coordinate 19,602, forward strand.
GCGGCAGAGCAGCCTTTGGAAGACGGCGAGCGACTTGTAGTCGGGCAGAATCTTCTCTATGCCCATTGCCGCGATGTGCAGCTTGGGCACGGAAGTGGCCATGTCGGCGTTGCCCTCGTTTGTGCATACCACTATTTCCCCCTTGTCGGCGATGCCGAAGTTGGCTCCCGTCATGCCCGCGTCGGCCGTGAGGAACTCGTTGCGCAGGCTGAGGCGCGCTTGGTAGGTGAGGTATGTCGGGTCGTAGTTGCCCGGTTCGCTGCCGAGTTTCTCCTCGAACAGCTTCCCCACCTCCTCTTGCGTGATGTGAATTGCGGGCATAACGATGTGGCTCGGCTTGACTTTCATCATCTGTAGGATGCGCTCGCCGAGGTCGGTTTCCACCACTTCGATGCCGTTTTTTTCGAGATAAGGGTTCAGTTCACACTCCTCCGTGAGCATAGACTTGCTCTTCACGAGCTTCTTCGCGCCGTGGCTGTTCAGTATGCTGAGTGCTATCGTGTTGAACTCGGCGGCATCTTTCGCCCAATGCACGTGTATGCCGTTCGCCTCGGCGTTCGTCGCGAAGCGTTCGAGATATTCGGCGAGGTGGGTGATGGTGTGCTTCTTTATTGCGCTTGCGGCCTCGCGCAGTCGTTCCCATTCCGGCAAACCGTGCGCCATGTTGTCGCGCTTGGCCCTCACGGCCCAGAACGTTGCGTCGTGCCACGTGGCCTTTTCGGCGTTGGCGAGGAAGCGTGCCGCCACCTTGGAATGCTGAGTGCTCATAGTCCTGCGGATAATATTTCTACGACGTGTACGAACTTTATCGGTTTCCCGAGCCTGCGGGCGATGCCCTGCATGTGCATCAGGCACGAGCTGTCAGGCCCAGTGACGTACTCTGCGCCCGTGGCCATGTGGCGGTTGAGCTTGTCTGTGCCCATGCGCACCGACACTTCAGGCTCCTCCACGGAGAACATTCCCCCGAACCCGCAGCACTCGTCGGGGCGTTCCGGCTCGCGGATGGTGATGCCCTCCACGAGCGAGAGCAGGTCTTTCACCTTGGAGAACCGCTCAACGTTGCGCTCCGAGGGCGACGCAAGCCCAAGCTCGCGCACGCCGTGGCACGAGTTGTGGATGCTCACCACGTGGGGGAAGCGGGCGGGGAGCGACTTCACCTGCACCACGTCGTGCAGGAACTCCACCACGTCGGTGGCCTTCTTGGCCGTGCGGCACTCGTGGCCGGGGCCGAGCACATGGGGATAGTTCAGGCGGATGAACGCCGCACAGCTCGCCGACGGGGCCACAACGTAGTCGAAAGCGTCGAAAAGCTCGTCCATCTTTGCGGCAAGTCCCTCGGCCATTGCCTCAAAGCCGGCGTTGGCCATGGGCTGGCCGCAGCACGTCTGCCCAAGCGGATAGCTCACGTCGAGGCCGAGGCTGCGCAGCAGCCTGTATGTGCTGACGCCCACTTCGGGATAGAGCGCGTCGACATAGCAAGGAATGAAAAGCCCGATTTTCATCGCGGAAGAAATATTTGTTTAGTCGATGACAGCCTGTGGCGCAAGCAACGGCACGCCCTGCAATGTGGCGCGACGCACTTGCCGCAACAAGGCCGTTCAGTGATTGAATATCATGCAAAGCTAACCAAATTATTCCACAAAGCGGAAGCGGCGCAAGTTAAAGAATATGAATCCGCCCGATGGACGGCGGCCAACGCCGCACGGCGCGCACGTGCCTCCCTGCTTGCAGCGCATAAACTTCCGTCCGTCTTCGGGCTTGCTTCCCGTATAAACTGCAAGCAGACACGCGCCGCCGTTAACATAATTATGTTAAAGACCGCGACGGAGGCCGCTCCCGTCAACCGTCTGACGCTCAACGAATTGCAAAACCTATGCTTTTGCACCGCAATACCTGCCTCGTTGGCTTCCAATTAATGCCTTATCGCATTGCAATTAATGCCGTTTCGGCCTGCAATATGACACCCAATGAAAAACGGCGCACGTCCGTCCGTTTTTAGTTGCATATCTGCAAGTATGGGCAAAGCCAAAGGATAGCCATACAAGCAGCACCTGTTATGCAAATAAACACCACAATATAGGTTAATAAACCTTAATCGGGGGGGGTAACATCTTTTCTTTTTACTTTTGCAAAGTTAAACCATCTGGCTTGCGGCATTGCAGGTTTCACGGTGGTGTCTTTGGGAACGCTTTTTGCGTAATAGCATGATGGAGGAATGAATATGAAAAAGTTGACACTTCTGAATTTTCCAATGTCTATCCTGACGAGGAGTTGTGCGAGGAAGCCCTGCGTCGCTTTCGCGAGGAACACGGCCTTTGCTGCATCTGTTGCGGTTGTACGCACTTTATTAATTGGGACAAGGCGCACAGTCGTGGATATGCAGCCGTTGCGGCAATGAAACCACACTGCGTTCCGGTACGGTGATACAGGGGAGCAAACTCGAACTTAAATTAAATAACCTCATAAATTAAATTCAACAAGTTATGTTATCAACAATTTTATTGTGTTTGTCTGCATTATGCTTTATTGCAGTGTTTGGTATTCATATTTATATCATCAACAGTGGGGATTTCTATGGTTACACAAGGTCGCTACTATTAAGGAATATTCCTTATCTAAGTGGTTTTGTGCTGGCTGTAATACCAGAATGCTTGGCCTTTGATGTTTACTGGATATGGATGTTCCTTATTAATATTGTAGTTGTGTATCTATTAGGTCCAACATTTACGCGCTTCTATATAAGAAGATTTGCAATAGGTAAAGGACTTGGAGTGGATATGTTCACTGCATTAGTTATTGCTATCGTAACTCTTATTGTAGGATATGTGTTGCAATAATGCTCTACTTTTTTAGAATGACCATGCAAATTGTGTGTAACGTTTACAACGTATTATTAACTAAAGCCTGATTGTTTATGTTGAAAGCATTATGTCTGTACATTGTCATGATATGCTTGTGCGCCATCCCGACGCTCTTTTTTGCTTGGCTGCTTTGCGACATTGACCCTGAAAAATACTATTCGTGGTATCACGGAATTTGGCACGGAATGTTCTTTATCCCAAATCTGATAAGAAGTTTGTTTGGCGATGCCATTTACAAGGCAAACCACTACACGGATGCGTATAATGTTTGGTGGTGGATTATGACAATAATGTCATGCTGCGGTGTTGTCTTTGGCAAGTCCAGGTAAACCAACGCCTTTTGCACTTTGGGGCTTGATTGTATCGCTACTGCAAAGCCACAGTCGAGCCACAAGGTGTACAATGTGCATTTCTTCGAATGCTTACTTTCAATTTCCATTGCGTTAATATGCCGAAATTCGGCGGATGTTCAATGGATTTTCAGTAACTTTGCTTCACAGAACCAAGCAAGTCGGTGTGCGCCGGCTTTGGTGCGCGCAAGGCATTAGAAAGAATGGCAGAGCACAACAATACAGGCTATTGGGGCGAACAGAAAGCGGCCGAGTATCTTGAACGCGAAGGATATGGCATCATGGCGCGTGATTGGCGTTGTGGACGGCGCGACCTCGACATCGTGGCCCACAAGGACGGCACGGTGGTGTTTGTGGAGGTGAAGACGCGCTCGCCGCACAGTCCCGTGCCGCCGGAGCTTTCGGTGGATCGCGAAAAGGTTCGCTCGCTCACGCTGGCGGCGCAGGCATTCGTGCGCTCGCGTGCCATCGACGCTCCGCTCAGGTTTGACATCGTGTCCGTTGTGGGCGAGTATGGAGGCGAATGCCAGATTGACCACATCAAGGACGCTTTTCGGCCGTTGTGATGAGCAGCATGAGAGACGACGTGGTGAGGATTGGCCTCGAAGAGACCTCTTCGGTGATTGATGTGCTGCGCAGCCATCGCGGGGAAGAGGGGCGGCTGTTCACCGTTGTCACCGCCGACTATCAGACGGCGGGGCGCGGGCAGGGAACCAACACATGGGAGAGCGAGTGGGGAAAGAACCTGCTCTTCGCCGTGAGGACGCGCCGCCTCGCCATCGACGCAGGCCGCCAGTTTGTCTTGGCCGAGGCAATGGCCCTTGCCGTGCGCGATGCCTTAGAGGCTGTGGCAGGCGGCTTCAGTGTGAAGTGGCCAAACGATGTGTATTGGCACGACCGCAAGATCAGCGGCACGCTCACAGATTGCGACCTGCAAGGCCGCAACGTGCGCTCCTGCATCTGGGGGACAGGCATAAACGTCAACCAGCGGGAGTTTGTTTCCGATGCGCCCAACCCGGTGGCACTGAGCTCCATAATCGGGCGCGAGGCCGACCGCGAGGCGTTGCTGTGGAATGTGCTCGATGCCCTCGCGCAAAGGCTGGCGATGGCCGATGGAGGGCAGGCCGACCGCCTGCACCGACAATATCTCGACGCGCTCTATCGTCGCGAGGGCTTCCACAGATACCGTGATGCCGGTGGGGAGTTTGCGGCGGCAATAGAGACCGTGGCGGCAGACGGGCATCTCGTGCTGAGGCGCG
>CAZURD010000030.1:0-22714 GCA_964623445.1 uncultured Prevotella sp.
TGAAATGACGTTTATTGCCGCGCGATAAGGCATTAATTGGAGGCCAATAAGGCAGGTTTTGCACGGTGCTGAGTATCAGACAGTTGACTGAAACGGCTTTCGCCCTTGCCTTTAACACAATTATGTTAAAGGCAAGGGCGTGTCTGTTTGCAAACGGAGTAAATTTGGGCTGATTGCGGACATTAATATAAAAATATCAAGACACGTGGTCTCCGCACTAACGTAACGAAACCCAGCGAAGAACGTCACAGCGAGTTTACAAACGCTTCGAGGCTCTGCCCGCCCTCGAGACCAATCTTTTTGCGCAGGCGGTAGCGCGACTTGTGCAGGCTGTCCATGGTGATGTTGAGAATCTTCGCTATCTCACCGGAGGACAGTCCCATCCTTATCATGCACATCAGCCTTATGTCGTTGTGCGATATTCGCGGATACATCGTCTTGACCTTGTGCATGAAGTCATTGTCCATTTCCCGCAACACGCGCTCCAATGGCCCCACCATGTCCACGTCGTGCCCCTGCTCCGCGAGCTTCATGCCCATTGCTATGTTTTCCTTGTGCGCGTTGTCGAGCTTCTTGCCCTGCTGGCGCAGCTTGAGCTGTAGTAGCTCGTTTTCCAGTCTTTCACGCTCCACGGCATCGTCGAGCCGTTGCTTTTCTATGCGCGCCAGCTTGTGCCTGGTCTTGGCACTTTTGTAGATATAGGCGATTACGGTAAGCATCGCCACTATGACCGAGCACATTATGCACAGCGTGAGCTTGAACACCATCGACCGCTTTGCGCTCTCCTGTCGCAGCAGATTCACTTTGTGCTGCTCGCGCATCATATCAATCCTGTGACGGACTTCGTTTCCCTTGATGCTTTCCCGCAAGTTGTTATAAGCCCGGCGGTGGGCTATGTAGCGCGGCAGGTCGTTGTTTGCGCTGTCTATTTCCGACAGCAGCCTGAGTGAGTTCAGCTCGTTGTCGAATGAGTTGTACTCGTGCGAAACGTCAACGCAGGCGGTCAGGTAGCCGACGGCCGTGTCGCGTTGTCCGGCCTGCAAGGCCATGAGTCCCCGGCAGTAGTACACTTCCGACATGTATAGTGTGCATTCCGTCTTATCAATACGCTCCAGACTGTCGAGTATCGGACACGCCTTTTCCGGCTGTCCTGTCGTAATGTGGATTTCGGCGAGGTTGGCCATGTCCACAAACATATAGGCGGCATCACCCGGATACTTCTCGCGTGAGAACTCGATTGCGTGGCGCGTAAACGTCTCTGCGGCGGCGTAGTCGCGGTCGATAGACAGCTTGTAGTAGCCCATCATGCGCAAGTAATATTGCGAGGCATAGTCCTTGTAGTTGGGCACGTCACGGTATTCCACCCGCTTCAGCATGGCATAGGCACTGTCGTGCTGCCCTATCTGGCCGTAGAGCAACGCGGTATATACGACGGCCTCAAACAGACGGTCAGAGTCGTTCCGCTCCGTCAGAGTCTCGGCGGCCTGTTGCAGCAAGCCGAAAGCCTGCGCCACGTTGTTGCTGTTCAACTCCTCTATGCCCTTGGCCAGCAAGGTCTCGCCGTCGGGGCGTTCCTCTGGACCGCCCGTGCGCCATGCCGTCACGATGGCGGCTGCCGCTATCGTCGCCGCCACTATTGTCATTATGATGTACTTTTGCTTCATTCTTTGTCGCTGTTTCAGTCCGCTTTGCGGTGTGCATTCCTACACTGTAGAAGAAACGTCGAATGGCTTGTGCGGAATTCTATACAGCAAAGTTACAACTTTTCGGCGGATTTTTCTGCATTTCTGTTACCATTGAGCATGTCGAAGCATGGAAATGAACATACGACAGTTTAGGCATTTGCAAAGAATAAGCAGTGCTTAATGGACGCTTTCGAGCGGATATTGGCCGTGTACTCTTGCCAACACCGTGAAAGCACACGAACAGAAAATTTAGCTTTCCTGCTTCTTTTTGGCCAGCCAACAGCCTTCTTCATGCGAATTGATGATCCCAATGGACTGGAGGTAGGCATAGACGACGGTGCTTCCCACGAATTTCATTTTCCTTTTCCGTAGGTCTTTGGATATGGCATCGGACAACGGCGAAGTGGCAAGCCCTGTCTCATACACTATGCTCCCGTCTGTAAAGCTCCAGATGTAGCGGTCGAAAGAACCGCATTCCATTTGTATTTCCTGAAATACCCGTGCATTGGTTACGGCTGCCTGTATCTTCAGCCGGTTGCGGACAATCCCTTTGTCTTGCATCAATGAACGTAGTTTCTCCTCGTCGTAAAGGGCTATCTTCCTGTAGTCGAAGCCGTCAAACGCCTTGCGGAACGCTTCGCGTTTGTTCAGGATGCACTCCCATGAAAGCCCTGCCTGAAAGGTCTCAAGCAGGAGCATTTCAAAGAGTTTCCGGTCGTCGTGTACTGGTACGCCCCATTCGCGGTCGTGATAGGCCACGTATGCAGGATTGTCTTTCCTGCACCAACGGCACCGTTCCTTGTTCACCGTTTCCATATTTTGTAACCCAAAAGTTGTTTCGTCCGTCTTTTGGCCTTGATTTTGGTGTGGTAGATGCTCCAATGGCCAAACATAACTCGTACTCGTGGGCTTCTGTTTGCGTAGAAACCGAGGACATCCCATGAGCCATGCTATATTTATTCGGCTTGCATGGCCATGGGATTCTTCTTTCTCGCAGTTGTCATTGTGTGGCAGTTGTGTTCCCGTTGCTCCCCTCCGAGCCTCTTTTCCTGCCGTGGCGATGCCTGCGGCGTTTTGTGCTTTTTGCCTCGTTGCTTTGGCTTGCCGTGGCATTTTCAGCTTTTGGCGCGGCTTTTTGCCCTCTGTTGCATGACCGTCCGCTTCCATGTCGGCGACCGTTCTTCCTGTCGTTGCCGCCGTGCCGTGGCGGTTTTGCGTTCGGGTTATACTCTGGCCCCTCGCCAAGACTTTCGGGAATGGGAGTCTTTTCTATTTCCTTTTCGAGGAACTTTTCTATTTGCCCAAATGCGTACATGTCCATGTCGCTTACGAACGTGATGGCCACGCCGTCCTTGTCGGCGCGTGCCGTGCGTCCGATGCGGTGTACATAGTCTTCCGCATCGTGTGGCACGTCGTAGTTGATGACCATGAGGATGTCGTCGATGTCAATGCCGCGCGCCACGATGTCAGTAGCCACGAGCACGTCTTTTTTGCCAGACTTGAACTCATGCATAACCTCGTCGCGTTCCTGCTGTGTCAGGTCGCTGTGCATTTGGCAGCAGTTTATCTTCAGGCGGCTTAGTTCCCGTGTGATTTCTTTCACCTTATCCTTTTTCCCGGAGAAGATGATGACGCGCTTCAGCTGGTCTGTGGTGAAGAGATGCTTTATGATTCCGATTTTCTGCGGTTCGTGACAGATGTATGCCGACTGCTTTATCTTTTCGGCAGGCTTGCTCACAGCGATCTTGACTTCTGCGGGATTCTTGAGCAACGTTCTCGCCAACTGTTGTATTTTGTCTGGCATCGTGGCTGAGAACATTATGGTCTGAACCGTTGGCGGCAGCTTCTTGGCTATCTGCATTATGTCGTCGCTGAATCCCATGTCAAGCATTCGGTCGGCTTCATCGAGCACAAAGAAGCTCACTCGGCTCAGGTCCACGTTGCCCATGCGCATGTGGCTAAGGAAGCGGCCTGGGGTTGCAATCACGACATCTGCCCCCAATTTGAGGCTTTTCATTTCCTGGTCGTATCGGTTGCCGTCGTTTCCGCCGTACACTGCCACGCTGCTGATGCCATCGAGGTAGTAGCCGAATCCCTGCATGGCTTGATCTATCTGCTGTGCCAGCTCGCGTGTTGGCGACATCACGATGCAGTTAATGAAATTCTTAGGGTATCCGCCATCGTCGAGCAGGCTGAGTATGGGCAGCAGATAGGCCGCCGTCTTGCCCGTTCCGGTCTGTGCGATGCCTATCACGTCGCGTCCGTTCAGTATTTCCGGTATGCATCGCTCCTGTATTGGCGTGCAGACCTCGAAGTGCATGTCATCGAGTGCATCGAGGATATTGTCATTCAAGTATGTCTCGTCGAATCTCATTTAGTTTGGTGCTTTTTTGTAACAGTAGTAAGCGATGAAAGAATAGAGTATGTTTGGAATCCATGCCGCGAGCATTGGGGGCGTGTTGGCATTTATGGCGAACGTTGAGCTGATGGTTTGCAGCAGTATGTACATGAAGCTCAGCGCGAGGCCCAATCCCAAGTACATGCCCATGCCGCCCTTTCGCTTGCGGGAGCTTAGGCTTGCCCCTATCACGGTGAGGATGAACGAGGCGAAACACGAGGCTATGCGCTTGTGGTATTCCACCTCATATTGCACCACGTTGCCCGACCCTCTGTCTTTCTGCCGTTCTATGTAGTCTTTCAGTTCCGGGCTGGTGAATGTCTCTTGCTGTCCCTTGCTGAAGTAGAGGTCGATGGGTTCCATCATTATCATCGTGTCGAGCGACATTCCTGTTGTGATGTGTTCGCGTGTTCCGCTTAGTGTGCGTATTTTGTAGTTTATCGCTTTCCAGTGGAACTTTGAGTCTGATATGGTGTCATATTGTATGACGTTTGCCGTCATGTGGCTTACGAGCTTTTTGTTTTCAAACTTGTCGAGCGAGAAGCCATACCCCGTCTTGCGTTTGTTGTCGTATTGCGTGATATAGGCCACTACCCCAGGCTCCACTTGCAGTTGCACGTTGCTTGCCGAAGTGTTGCGCTTGCTGTTGCGGTATTGCGCGTCGAAGTTTTGCCTTATTACAGTGCCCTTTGGTATCACGTATGAGCCGAGGTAGAAGTTAAGGGCAGAAATCAGTGCCGCCGAAATCATGTATGGGCGGAGAAGGCGCTTGAAGCTCATGCCGCACGACATCATTGCGATGATTTCCGAATTGGAGGCCATCTTCGATGTGAAGAATATTACGGCTATGAACACGAACAACGCGCTGAAAAGGTTTGCGAAATATGGCACGAAGTTGGCGTAGTAGTCGAATACGATGGCCCGCAGCGGAGCGTGGTTTGTGGTGAATTTCGATAGGTTCTCGTTTATGTCGAACACTATCGAGATTGATATTATCAGCGCGATTGAGTAGAAGTAGGTGCCGATGAATTTCTTGATGATGTAGGCATCAATCTTCTTGACATACCTCAGCGGGTTGCCTTTTCCGACAAACGCCGCCACTTTGGCCGCCAAGGCTCGCAAGCCCTCCGTCCTTCTCTTGGCATCGCGCAGTATTTTCAGGGCTTTGTGCCTTTTCCTGATTGTGCTGTATCTCATCGGGGTGTCCGGCTCGTTGTTGTTCAGATTCGTCGTCCGAGGTTATCAACGGTTGCCCTTTTCCACTGTGTAAAGTCGCCGTTGGCTATGTGCTGGCGGGCATCGGCCACGAGTCTCAGGTAGAAAGCGAGGTTGTGTATGCTCGCTATCTGCATGGCAAGAAGCTCTTCGGCCTTGAACAGGTGGTGGAGGTATGCCTTGGTGTAAACGCGGTCGGTGTAGCAGCCGTCCGGGTCGATGGGCGTGAAGTCGCGTTCCCACTTCTTGTTCCTCATGTTCATTCTCCCCTCGTATGTGAAGAGGGTTGCATTGCGTCCGTTTCGTGTCGGCATCACGCAGTCGAACATATCCACGCCGCGTTCTATGGCTTCGAGTATGTTTTGCGGTGTTCCCACGCCCATGAGGTAGCGTGGCTTGTCCTTTGGCAGGATGGCGTTCACCACCTCAATCATTTCGTACATCACCTCTGTCGGCTCTCCCACGGCCAGTCCCCCGATGGCGTTGCCGTCAGCCCCCTTGTCGGCCACGTGTTTCGCCGCATCGCTGCGCAGGTCGCGGAAGGTGCAGCCTTGCACGATGGGGAAGAGGCTTTGCTCGTAGCCGTAGACGGGTTCTGTCTCGTTGAAGCGTTTCATACATCTGTCGAGCCATCGTTGCGTCAGTCCGAGACTTCGTTTGGCATATTGGTAGTCGCTTTGTCCCGGTGGGCATTCATCGAAAGCCATCATTATGTCAGCCCCGATGGTGCGTTCGGTGTCGATGACGTTTTCGGGCGTGAAGAAATGGCGTGAGCCGTCGATGTGGGAGCGGAACTCGCATCCCTCCTCCCGCAGCTTCCTGATGCCTGTCAGGGAAAACACCTGAAAGCCGCCCGAGTCTGTCAGTATGGGCTTGCGCCACCCGATGAACCTGTGCAGGCCTCCGGCGGCGCGCAATGTGTCAAGCCCCGGCCGCAGGTATAGGTGATACGTGTTGCCAAGGATTATCTGTGCGCCCACCTGTTCTTCGAGTTCGGAGAAGTGTACGGCTTTCACGCTGCCGCAGGTGCCCACGGGCATGAAGATGGGCGTTTCCACAACGCCGTGGGCCGTGGTCAGGTGACCCGTCCGTGCGTCAGACGACGTGTCGTTGCATAGCACCTCAAACGTCATTTCGCTTTCTCCTCTTCTATCTCAAACTTCAGCGGGTTGTCCACGAGTTCGTCGGTGAGGGCAAAGTCCCAAACGTCCTGCACGTTTTCAACGTAGTGGAACTCCACGCCACGGACGTAGATTTCCGGTATTTCGTCGATGTCTTTCTTGTTGTCCTTGCACATCACGATGTCTGTGATGCCTGCTCGCTTGGCCGCGAGAATCTTCTCCTTGATGCCGCCCACGGGCAGCACCTTGCCGCGCAGGGTTATCTCTCCCGTCATGGCAGTGTTCTTGCGCACCTTGCGTTGGGTCAGTGCCGAGGCTATCGAAGTGGCTATCGTGATGCCGGCCGAAGGGCCGTCCTTTGGGGTTGCGCCCTCGGGCACGTGTATGTGGATGTTCCAGTTGTCGAAGATTCGGTAGTCTATGTTGAGCGTGTTGGCGTGCGCCTTCACGTATTCGAGTGCGAGTATTGCCGATTCTTTCATCACGTCGCCGAGGTTGCCCGTCAGTGTGAGCTTCGAGCCTTTGCCCTTGCTGAGGCTTGTCTCAATGAACAGTATCTCGCCGCCCACGCTTGTCCACGCCAGTCCTGTCACCACTCCGGCGTAGTCGTTGCCCTGGTAGATGTCGCGGTAGTATGGCGGCTTGCCGAGCAGCTCGCCTATTTCCGTCGGGGTAATCTTCGTGTAAGGCAGTGCCATGTCCTTGGCCAGGCCAAATGCCAGTTTGCGCATGGCCTTGTCTATCTGTTTTTCGAGTTGGCGCACGCCGCTCTCGCGCGTGTACTGCTCTATGATGGCCTCGATGGCGGGCTTGGTGAACGTGAGTTCCTGCTCCTGTGCCAGGCCGTTGTTCTCCTTCTCTTTCGGTATGAGGTGGCGTCGGGCAATCTCAATCTTCTCCTCGGTGATGTATCCGCTCACCTCTATCAGCTCCATTCGGTCGAGCAGTGGGCGCGGGATGGTGTTAATGTCGTTGGCGGTGGCGATGAACAACACCTTTGAGAGGTCGTAGTCCACGTCGAGATAGTTGTCGTGGAATGTCGTGTTCTGTTCCGGGTCGAGCACTTCGAGCAGTGCCGAGGCCGGGTCGCCGTTTACTGTGTTCTGCGTCACCTTGTCAATCTCGTCGAGCACGAACACGGGGTTCGACGAGCCGGCTTTCTGTATGTTCTTTATGATGCGTCCCGGCATGGCTCCGATGTATGTGCGCCGGTGTCCGCGAATTTCGGCTTCGTCGTGCAGTCCGCCGAGCGACATCCTCACATACTTGCGGTTCATTGCGTCGGCAATGCTCTTTCCGAGGCTCGTCTTGCCCACTCCCGGCGGGCCGTAGAGGCACAGTATGGGCGATTTCAGGTCGCCGCGCAGGTTGAGCACGGCCATGTATTCAAGTATGCGCTCCTTCACTTTCTCCATGCCGTAGTGGTTGCGGTTGAGCGTCTTTTGCGCCTTGTTGAGGTTGTGGTCGTCCTTCGTGTATTCGTTCCACGGCAGTGAGACGAACGTTTGCAGGTAGGTAAGCTGCACGTTGAACTCCGGGCTTTGCGGGTTGAGCTGGTCGAGCTTGTCGGCTTCAGCATGGAATATGGCCGCCACCTCGTCAGACCATTTCTTCTTCTCGGCCTTTCCGAGCAGCTCCTGCTTTTCGGGCGAGCTTTCGCCGTTGCCTATTTCGGCTTGCAGGTTCTTTATCTGTTGTTGCAGGAAGTAGTTGCGCTGTTGTTCGTTGATGTCGTCGCGCGTCTTGTTCCTTATGTCCTGTTTCAGGCTTTGCAGCGAAAGTTCCCTGTTGACAATGCGCAGCGTCTCGAACAGACGTTCCTTTATGGAGTCTTTTTCGAGCAGCCTGATCTTGTCGCTGATGGGGAACGGCATGTTGGAGCACACGAAGTTGAGTGCCATCACGTTGTTCGACACGTTCTTTATGGCAAACGAAGCCTCCTCGGGGATGTCGTCGCTCAACTTGATGTATTCGGTGGTGCTTTCCCGCAGGTCGTCGATTGCAGCCTGAAACTCCTTGTCTCCCTTTTCGGGCACTTTCTCTATTGCTGGCTCTGCACGTCCGTAGAGGTATGGCTTTTTGCGCGTTATCTCGTTGAGCTTCATGCGTCCGAAGCCCTGTATGATGGCGGTGATGTTGCCGTTGGGAAGCGTGAGAATCTTCACGACGCGGGCATACACCCCGTATTCGTAGAGGTCGGCTTTGCCGGGGCTGTCCACTTCGGGGTCGCGCTGGCACACGATGCCTATCATGGCGTTCGATTTCTCTGCCTTTTTCACGAGGTTCATGCTCGTCTCGCGCCCGATCAGGATTGGCGACACCACCCCAGGAAACAGTACGAGGTTTCTCACCGCCAGTATTGGCAGCGATGTGGGTACCTCACAGCCCATCGACAAGTCGTCGTATTCGCCTTCAATGTCGGCTATCATCGAAAAAGCCCTGTTTTCGTGTCTATTGTCCATTGATGTCGTGTATGCTTGTATTGGGATGCAAAGTTACATATTAAAATTGGATTTCGGATGTTGCCACCTTTGGAAAATGCTTTGCCTGTGGCAAAGTGACCCTCTGGGCAGAGGCAACCAGCAAGTGCATCGGGATGTGTTGCCGCACCGGCTTGTTTGCCTTTTTCGTGCCCCTTTCTGCCACGAACGCGCCACCCGGTTTTCGTCTCATGCCTTATTGGCTCGCAAAACCTGCCGTTTTGCGAGCCAATAAGGCATTTATTGCGCTTCAATAAGGTATTTATTGCAATCCAATTAGGCATGTTTTGTAACATATTGAATGTCAAATTATTATGGAGGGATACATTTAACGCGGTCTTTGGCGTAACGAACGCCAATCGCAACTGCCGGCAAGGCGTTGTCGGGGAGCGGACTTACTCGGCGGTAGCACACTCTCTTTACCCATTTCGCAACATGGCGGATAGTCAGAAAAAGTTATGGGAAGTTTTGAACTTACCAAGAAAATCCCTACTTTTGTAATCGGATTGAGGCAACTTTTTCCACAGCAACATTGAGGTGTCATGTTATTCTTCCTGCATGTAACAGCAGCTGAAATCCATGCAGGAACGGGAAACGGGCAAGTTCTCGCTTGCCCAAAATGCACAATATCCTCCCGCGCAAAGTATGATAGAACTCCTTAATAAAAGCGTGCGATGGGGATATGCAGCCGAAAAAATCCGTAAATTTGCGTCAGCAAAAAACAAAGCCATGGCAAAGTATAACATAACGGAGAAGAAAGAACGCGGTGCCGCGTACAGAACCCTGATAACTCCCGCGCTGATGGACGTGATGCAGGGACGCATCTACGATGTCATTGTGACCCGGAGGAAATACCGCGACAAGGGCTACTCCGCACGGAAGCTCGCCGAGGAGCTTGGCACGAACACTCGTTACATATCGGCCGTGGTCAACGTGCGCTTCGGCATGAACTACACGTCGTTCGTCAACAAGTACCGCGTGGAGGAGGCGATGGCCATACTCGCCGATCCGCGCTGCGCTGAAATGAAGATTGAGCAGGTGAGCGACGCCGTGGGCTTCTCCAACAGGCAATCGTTCTACGCCTCGTTCTACAGGGTGATGCGGATGACGCCGCGCGACTACCGCATGGGACACCTGCCCGCCGCCAAGAAGCGGGGGAAGAAAGGGCGCGATGGAAGTGTTGACGAACAAAGTGGCGTGGAGGCCAAGGAGGTGAAACAATGAGCACAAGGGAAAGAGGCGAACGCTTCGCCGACATCGAGATGCTGCGCTACCGCTTGCGGGGCTTTGAGGGACTCACGCCGAGGCAGAGGGCACTCGTCTACTGCCTTGCCGAGGCCACGCTTTGGGGGCGCGACATAACGTTCGACCAGCACGGCCGACTTAACCTGCGCATACGCAAAGCCCTGGAGGCTGTGTACACCAGTCCGCACACCGACCGCACAGGGGAGGACTTCAAGGCTCTATCGACATACTTGCGGCGAGTGTGGTTCTCCAATGGCATACACCACCATTACAGCTGCGCCAAGATGAAACCCGCTTTCAGCCCGGCATTCTTGGAGAACGCACTGCTCGGGGCTGACCCGTGCAACTTGCCGCTGCGTCAGGGCGAAAGCCCGCACGAACTCTTCGAGAGCATACGTTCTGCCGTGTTCGATCCCGGGGTGATGGCGAAACGAGTGAACAAAGCCGACGGGGAGGACATTGTGGCAACATCGGCCTGCAACTTCTACGATGGAGTGACGCAGGCCGAGGCCGAGGCGTTCTATGCAGCCAAGAAAGCGGCTTCGGGCGTGGCGCACGCTCCCTCCTTTGGACTTAACACGCAGTTGGCAAAGGAGAATGGGCGCGTGGTGGAGCGCACGTGGCATATCGGCGGCATGTATGGAGAGGCACTCCGCCGTGTGGCTCACTGGCTGAGGCGGGCCGTGGACTATGCCGAGGGTGAGGGACAGCGGCGTGTGATAGAAAAGCTGCTCGACTATTACGCTACGGGAAATCTCTCCACTTTCGACGACTACTGCGTGGAATGGGTGGCGTGCCACGAGGGCAGCGTCGACTTCGTGAACGGATTCATCGAAGTGTATGGCGATCCGCTCGGGCTGAAAGGCACGTGGGAGGGCATCGTACACTACCGCGACGACGATGCCACGCGCCGCACGCAAACCATCAGTGAGAATGCGCAGTGGTTCGAAGACCATTCGCCGGTGGATGCCCGCTTCCGCAAGCCACGGGTGAAAGGCGTTACGGCCAGTGCCGTGAGGGCTGCCATGCTCGGGGGCGATGAGTATCCCTCCACAGCCATTGGCATCAACCTGCCAAACGCAGACTGGATAAGGGCGGAGCACGGAAGCAAGAGTGTCACCATAACAAACCTAACCGAGGCATACGCCGATGCCGCACGAGACAGCGGACTGCTGGAGGAGTTTGTGCCCGACGAGCGGATGCGGCGGATGATGGCCGACTGCGGACACGGCCTCGACGACCTGCACACCGACCTGCACGAGTGCCTCGGCCACGGCAGCGGACAGCTGCTCCCGGGGACAGACCCCGACGCGCTCAAGGCTTACGGCAACACCATTGAGGAGGCGCGTGCCGATTTGTTCGCGCTCTACTTCATTGCCGATGCGAAAATGGTGGAGCTTGGACTTGTGGCCGACGGGGAGGCATACAAGGCGCAATATTATTCCTACATGCTCAACGGCCTGCTTACGCAGCTCGCGCGCATCGAGCCGGGGGCACAGCTGGAAGAGGCGCACATGCGTAACAGGGCACTCATAGCACGTTGGTGCGTTGACAATGGAGACGTTGTGACCCTTAATGAGCGCGATGGCAAGACCAGCGTCTGCATCTCCGACTACGGCGAGCTTCGGACGCTCTTCGGACGGCTGCTGGCAGAAGTGCAGCGGATAAAGAGCGAGGGCGACTACGAGGCTGCGCGGAGACTTGTGGAGGACTACGCCGTGGCAGTCGACCCGAAGCTCCACGGGGAAGTGCGCAGGCGGTATGCCCGACTTGGCATCGCCCCCTACAAGGGATTCATCAACCCCCGGCTCACTCCCGTGATTGGCGAGGGTGGGAGAATAGAAGATGTCGAAGTGGACTATTCGGAACAATACGACCAACAGATGCTTAGATACAGCAGGGACTATTCAGCCCTCATTTGAAAATGGCTTTCACATACACGCAACCAATGGAAGACGGAAAGCAGGGCGTGGCTCAACGCCTGAAAGAGATAAAACAATCTTTCCGCCTAATGATGGACGGGTCGGCGGCACAGTCGATGCGCTCAAAGGGACTTGACTACCGCCTCAACTGGGGCGTACCGGTGACGGCACTGCGCGCCAAGGCCGCCGAAATAGGCAAGGATTACGATTTGGCCATAGCCCTGTGGAAGGAGGATGTGCGCGAATGCAAGATTCTCGCCACGCTCGTGATGCCTGCTGAACGCATGATACCAGACGTGGTAGACGTGTGGATGGAACAGACACAGACGCTCGAAATGGCGGAGCAAGCCGCGTTCAACCTATATCAGCACCTGCCGTTCGCCGCTGCCAAGGCATACGAATGGATTGCCTCGGAGCGCGAAGTGTGTCAGGTTAGCGGATTCCACGTGCTTTCGAGGCTCTTCATGCGCGGCCAAAGCCCAGACATTCGAGGCATAAATGAGTTTGTCGATCAGGCGTTGGCCGCCATCACAGGCGGCTCGCTGGCAGTGCGCAAGGCTGCAATGGCCAGCATAGTGCGTTTTGCCGAGCTTGGAGAAGAACAGCGATGCATAGCCGAAAGAGCCTTGCGTACAGCTGGGGTTGAGCTTCCGTGAACGCGATGAGGATGCTGAAGCGTGTGGTGAGCATGGCGGTGTGGACACTGCTGGGGCTTTACGTAGCACTGATAGTGCTGACGCACATCCCAGCGGTGCAGTCGCAGTTGGGCACGCAGGCCGCGCGAGCCATCTCGGCGAAGCTCGGCACGCGCGTTGACATAGGTCGTGTGGACATCGGAATGCTCAACCGTCTGATAGTAGACGACGTGCAAGTGTACGATCAGCAGGGCAAGGTGATGCTCCGCGCCGCACGCATCGCCGTGAAACTTGACGTAGCGTCGCTGACGGAGGGACGGGTGTCGGTGGCTTCCGCCCAAGTATTCAGTGCGCACCTTGACCTATATCAGACTGCCCCCGACAGCAAACCTAACTATCAGTTCGCTCTCGACTCGCTTGCCTCGAAGGACACCACGGCAAGCAGCCCGCTCGACTTGCGCGTCAACGCTTTCATCATGCGCCACAGCAGCGTGGCATACAACCGGAACTTTGAGCCGCAGACGCAAGGCCATCTCAATCCCAACCACCTGCTCTTTAGTGACATAAGCGCGCACGTGGTGCTGAAAGCATTCAACCCCGACAGTCTCAACGTCAACGTGAAGCGTCTCTCGCTCAAGGAACAGTCGGGGCTTTCCATAAACAAGCTATCACTGAAAGCCGCTGCCAACACCACACGCTGTGCGCTGACAGACTTCACTCTGGCAATGCCCGCCACACAAATAGGAATGGACAGCGTTGCTGCGTCGTACACAATGGACGGCGGACGCATCGTGCCACAGTCGCTGCGCTTCAGCGGCGCGGTGGCGAAGTCGCAGCTGGCCTTGGCCGATGTAGCCTGCCTGCTGCCACTGGACGAAACGCCCAACCATACGTTCACGATAGAGGCCACGTTCTATGGTGCATCGTCGTATCTCCGCCTCCCGAGTCTCTCGCTCCATTCCACCGACGGCGACATCGACCTCGATGCGCGGGGATGGGTGCGCAGGAGTGACACGCTGACGCTGTGGCACACATTCGTGGACCGGCTTTACCTCTCGTCCAATGCCGTGGAGGAAGCCGTAAGCATCGCTTCAGTGGAGAACGCGACGGTACGCAAGCTCATCGACAACGCCGGCGACGTGGCACTGCGAGGTGCGATAGGCGCGACAGACGAGAAACGTCTGTCGGCTCGCCTCAACGTCACGACAAATACGGGCAAGGCCGACATGACGCTTGACATTGCCCGAAGCCACTCGCTCTCGGGAAAGTTGCTCCTGAACGACTTCGACCTTGGGAAACTGCTCGGCAACGCTTCCCTCGGCACGCTCTCAGCCGACCTCGCCCTCGGCGGCACGCTCGTGCCGGGGAAAACGCCTGCACTGTCGGCAAAGGGCACACTGGGACACATCGACTACAAGGCATATCGCTATGAAGGCATCGCCGTAGATGCCTCTTTCCGCAACGGAGGTGTGAAAGGAAGCGTCAGCATGGCAGACCCCAATGTTGACATAGCCATATCTGGAGCATATAGCCGCCATTCGGGGCAAACAAGTGTGGAACTCGCTGCAAGCATTCGCCACTTCAGGCCATCCGCCCTCAACATTTCCGACCGCTGGGGCGATGCGGACTTCACGGTATCGCTCGCCTCCGACATCACAGCATCGAGCCTCAACGACGCACAGGGCATTGTGGAACTGGCAAACTTCTCCATGATCTCGGAAACGGACACGCTGCGAATAGGGCGGGTGGCACTAAACACCGGGCTTGACGGCCAGCAACACTATCTGGCACTTGAAAGCGACTTCGGTAAGGCCGAACTCAACGGAATGTTTGAATACACTACGTTGCACCAGAGCTTCACAAACTTCATCGCCACCAAGCTCCCCACAATACCAGGTCTGCCCAAGACGAGCACGAAGGTAAACAATGACTTCAACGCCACGGCCCACATCACAAGTACGGCGTGGATGGAGAAGCTGCTTGGAGTGCCTCTGCACCTCGACAGTCCGCTCGACATCACACTCGACGTGGACGACAAGGCGAAAGAGGTGGCCATGGACTGCCGCATTGGCAGCTTTGCATACGCCGACGGCGCATACTCCGACGGGCACGTATCGGTGAACACACTGAACGACACGCTCGTATGCAACATAGGCGTGGCACGGATGACGGCCGATGGCAGTCCCCTCGAAATTGCCCTCGCAGCAAAAGCGGCCGACAACAGGCTCACGACAAACCTCACGTGGATGTCGTCTGAAGGCGGGGCGTTCAGCGGTCAGCTCAATTCCGTGTCGCAGTTCTTCCTCGACGATGATGGTAGACAGGTGGCCAGTGTGGCCATACAGCCATCGCACATAAAGATGAAAGGTGTATTGTGGGACGTGATGCCGTCGGACATCACATACACCAAGAACAATGTCGAAGTGAGACAGTTTGCCATCACCAACGGAGGCCAGCACATAAAGGTGGACGGCAAGGCCACCGCCAGCAGGCAAGACTCGCTGTTGGTAGACCTAAGTGGCGTGGACATAGACTACGTGCTAAGCCTTGTAGACTTCCACGCCGTGGAGTTCGGCGGACTGATGTCGGGACGCGCCAGCCTGACAGCCCCTTTCGGCGACTTCGGTGCCAATGGTGCTTTAGTCATCGACAGTTTCATGTTCCAGCGCGGAAGTCTCGGCACGCTCCACGCCGATGTTGCATGGAATCCAGCCGAGAAGCAGGTGGACATTGATGCCATGGCTGATGACGGCCCTGATGCCATACTGCGCATCGGCGGTAACGTGTCGCCGTCGTGGGGAGGACTAGACCTCACCTTCGACGCAGAAGGCACAAACCTCGACTTTCTCGAATCGTTCACGGGCAGCTTTATGAAGAACATAGACGCAAAAGCCAACGGAACAGTGCGTTTGGCAGGCCCGTTCAAGGCACTCAACCTCACGGGAGAGATGGTGGTGAACGGCGAAGCCACCATTGACCCCATAAACTGCAAGTATGAGATGCGCAGCGACACGGTGCGATTCATGCCGAACGAGATAAAGTTCTGCCACGCTCCAATATACGATATGTATGGCCACATGGGCTATGTGGACGGAAGTCTGTACCATCAGAACCTAAAGAACCTGACCTACGATCTTAGGCTTGAAGCCCAGGAACTGCTCGCATACGACTTCCACGACTTCGGTGAAGACTCATATTATGGCACTGTATATGCCACGGGTGACGTGGCCATAAGGGGAAAAAGCGGCGAAGTGAACATCGACATCGACATAACGCCAGTGGGCGAGTCAACGTTTGTCTACAACGTGTCAGACCCTGATGCCGTGGCCGACCAGCAGTTCATACATTGGCAAGACGCTACACCGTCAGACTCCATTGACACAGGATACGCAGTCCATAAGCCTGAACCGGAGGAAATGCCGACGGACATTATCCTCAACTTCCTTGTGGACTGCACGCCACAAGCCACGATAAGGCTCCTCATGGACAGCCGCACGAACGACTACATCACGCTCAACGGGGAAGGAACAATCCGAGCTACGTACCACAACAATGGGGCTTTCACCATGTTTGGCACATACACCGTGCGGCAGGGCACGTACAACATCACGATACAAGACCTCCTGAAGAAGAACTTTACATTCAGCGACGGCAGTTCCATCACGTTTGGAGGCAACCCATACGAAGCCACGCTCAACCTTCAGGCCGTATATACGGTGAACGGCGTGTCGCTCTCCGACCTCAATGTGGGCAACAGCTTCAACAATAACACCATCCGCGTCAACTGTCTTATGAACATCGGAGGTCAGGCAATGAGGCCGCAGGTGACGTTCGACCTTGATATGCCTACGTTGAGCACCGACGAGAAGCAGATGATACGCAGCGTCATCAACAGTGAAGACGAGATGAACCAGCAGGTGGTGTACCTGCTTGGGATAGGACGTTTCTATCCACAACGCGCAAACAACTCTGCATCGCAGGGCGAAAACCAGCAAAGTCAGACATCGTTGGCCATGCAGAGCCTGCTGTCCGGAACTATATCCACGCAAATCAACAACCTGCTTAGTTCCGTGATAAAAAGCAACAATTGGAATTTCGGGGCGAATATCTCAACCGGCGACGAGGGTTGGAACAACGCTGAATATGAGGGATTGCTCAGCGGAAGGCTGCTCAATAACCGTCTGCTCGTCAACGGACAGTTCGGCTATCGCGACAATGCCAACACCGCCAGCACCAGTTTCATTGGCGACTTCGACATAAGATACCTCCTGAAACCTAACGGAAATCTTGCCATAAAGGTATATAACCAGACAAATGACCGCTATTTCACGAAGTCAAGCCTCAACACGCAGGGCATCGGACTTATAATGAAGAAAGACTTTAACGGTTTCGGCGACCTGCTCAATATACGCAAGAGGAAGACCACGCCTTAAATCTCTGTTCCCTTGCCATCTTCTTTCGTAGGCACAGGGCCGTCCCCCTATGCCTGCACTCCACGTCTCAACGTAGCTTGTTGTGGTGGTAATGGGGCGCGGCGAAGCGCGTGAACCACACCAAGGAGGCCATGCACAAGACTGCACCCACGAGATACACCATGTAGAACGCAAAGGCGTGGGCTATGATGCCGCTTGTAAATATGCCGGCTCCGATGCCTACGTCCCATGCGGTGAGGTATGTACTTGTAGCGGTGGCACGCTGATTGTTCGGAG
Source organism: uncultured Prevotella sp. (assembly GCA_964623445.1). Lineage (GTDB taxonomy): Bacteria > Bacteroidota > Bacteroidia > Bacteroidales > Bacteroidaceae > Prevotella. The sequence continues at coordinate 17,411 of CAZURD010000030.1, forward strand.
CGAGGTTCACATAGAGCGTGTTCATGGCAGGGAACATCACGCCAAAGCCTACCCCAAGGAGCAGGGGTGCGGTGAAAAACATGGCGGTGGCTGCCGTCATGCTGTGCAGGCTGACCGTTCCGCAAAGGCCGAGGCATAGGAAAGCCGCTATTACGGGATAGTAACCGGCGTGTATGCACTGTGTGACAAGTCCTTTGTCCACCAAGCGTCCGGCGAAGATGCGGGATGCGCCCATGCCGATGGCCATGAGGGTGAAGAACAGTCCGCTTGGGGTTGATATGTGAATCTCGTCGGCATACATGGCCACGAAGTTCGTTGTGGCACCGTATGGCATCGAAAGCAGGAGCAAGGAAATGCTCACTGGGATGCCCTTGAGCAGGATGAAGCGGTCGAGCGAGAGTTTGCGCTTCATCGGGGTGGCGTGTGATGGTATCTCACGCCCCTCGGCTATGGCCTGCTGCCGCACCCTGATGGTCTCTGGTATGCGTGGCTTCACCGCCAAGGCGCAGGCCAGTCCCAGTGTGCTGACACCCATGGCAACGAGGAATATGGCCGTATAGCTAAGGTGACCATGCATGAAAAGACCCACCATGGGGCCGAGGGCCATGGCCGTGTTGTTCGCCAGTCCGTAGTAGCCAAGTCCTTCTCCGCGCCTGCTGCTTGGCATGATGTCCACACAGAGCGTGTTGCCGCCTACGGTTACGCATCCGAATGCCATGCCGTGAATGGCACGTAGCACAACGAACACAGCAATGGTGGCGGCCAGCGAATATCCAAGGAACATGAAGATGCAGGCTGTATAGCCCATTATATATATGGGCTTGCGTGGAAGTCTGTCCATTATATAGCCCGAGAATGGGCGCACGCAAAGTCCGCTCGCAGTGTAGCAGCTCAACACAAGGCCGAGTATGGCTTCCGGACAGCCGTAGGTCTCGCGGAGATAGAACGGCAACACGGGTACGAGCAGCCAGAATCCGAAGAACAGCAGGAAGTTGGCTGCAAGCAGAGATATATAGCTTGGAGTGAAAAGGCGGTCGCGGTGCATGGCATTCCGTGTTTTACCAGTGAATGAATTTGGGACGGACAAAATAATACTGCGGCAAGCACATGCAGTGACTTGTACAACGACCACGCCGCCCCCCCACGCATCCGCGTCGGTCAGCCGCGCCCTTGCAGAAGTCCCTGCATTCCTTGCCGCAGTCTCTTTGGAACTTTAGTTGGCGGCCTCGAACTCTCGGAGGAATCTTACATCGTTCTCCGAGAACATACGCAGGTCGCTCACGTGATATTTCAAGTTGGCTATGCGCTCTATTCCGAGGCCAAAGGCATAGCCGCTGTATTCCTTGCTGTCGATGCCGCAAAGCTCAAGCACGTTGGGGTCGACCATGCCGCATCCGAGGATTTCCACCCATCCCGTGTGCTTGCAGAAGCCGCATCCCACGCCGCCGCAGATGTGGCAAGAGATGTCCATTTCTGCGCTTGGCTCTGTGAAGGGGAAGTAACTTGGGCGCAGGCGAATTTTCGTGTCAGCTCCAAACATTTCCCTTGCAAACGAGAGAAGCACTTGCTTGAGGTCGGTGAAAGCCACGTTGCGGTCGACGTACAGCCCTTCCACTTGATGGAAAAAGCAGTGGGCGCGCGCCGTTATGGCCTCGTTGCGATAGACACGCCCCGGGCAAATGACGCGGATGGGAGGCTGTGTGGTCTCCATCACACGTGCCTGCACGGAACTGGTGTGGCTGCGCAGCAACACGTTCTTGCTTACATCTATTGCGCTTTGCTCCACGAAGAAGGTGTCTTGCATGTCACGTGCTGGGTGGTCAGCGGCAAAATTCATCTTTGTGAATACGTGGAGGTCGTCTTCCACCTCCGGCCCGTCTGCCAGCACGAAACCCATGCGAGAGAAGATGTCTATCACCTCGTTGGTGACGATGGTGAGCGGGTGGCGCGTTCCGAGGTCTATGGGGTAGGGGGTGCGCGTCAGGTCGAGGGCTTTCGCCGGTCCGTCGTCTTGCCCGCATTTCTCTTTCAGCTCCGCAATGCGCTCCGTGGCGGCCTGCTTCAGTTCGTTGAGCTTCATGCCAACGGCTTTCTTCTCCTCTGCCGGCACGCTGCGGAAGTCGGCCATGAGTGCGGTTATGGCTCCTTTCTTCCCAAGGTATTTCACCCTTAGCTCCTCCACGGCTGCGGCGTCGCGGGCTTCCATTTGGTTTACTTCTGCGAGAAGTTGCGCTATTCTTTCTAACATAATGGTTTAGTATGTGTAGATTCACGTCCCGTGGCTGCGTGGCTTGCAGCGTGAACCGCCATCCTTGGCGCACGGTTGCGTGGCTTGTTTTGAGTGCAAAGGTAACATTTTTGTACCGAAACAGTGCAGGTTGTGGAAATAAAGTTGTACTTTTGCCACTGTCGAGTGACACAGTAAATGCTTTAATGACGATGAAAAAGCTATCGGCGGCTGCCCTCGTTCTGGTCTTGGCCATTCTCTCCTGTACTGGCGACAGGACGGCCGCGACCGTCGATGCAGCAGGTGAGGTGGAGGCGGATGCGGTCTATGTTGACACGTTGGAGGCCGACACCATCGAACAGTTTATGGAAAATACGCCGATGCCGAAGGCTGCTGACGAGCTGTTCGACGATTTCCTCTTCAATTTTATAGCAAACCGCAAGTTGCAGATGGAGCGCATCTCTTTCCCATTGCCGGTGTCCGACAGCGACGGGGAGAGGGTGGTGGAGCGCAACGAGTGGCGCATGGAACGCTTTTTCATGCGGCAAGGCTACTACACGCTCATATTCGACAACGAAGAGCAGATGGAGCTTGTCAAGGATACAGCCGTGGCTCATGCTGTGGTGGAGCGCATTTTACTGGGCAGTGGTGTGGTGCGCAAGTATAGCTTCGACCGCATCGGCGGCCTGTGGAAACTTTGCCGTATCTCCGAGGAGAAGCTCGACGACAACGCCAATGCGCCTTTCCTACGCTTTTATGAGCGATTCTCCGTGGATACTACATTTCAGATGGCTTCGCTCCATGACCCAGTGGAGTTCGTAGGCCCAGACCCTGACGACGACTTCGGGCAGATTACGGGTGTCATTACCCCCGACACGTGGTCTGCATTCTCTGCCGAATTGCCATCGGGCACGATTTATAACATCAACTACGGACAGACCTGTTCAGATGGCGGTAGCAAGGTGTTCGTCATACGCGGCATCTCCAACGGGCTTGAAGTTGAAATGACTTTCCTCCGCATCAGCGGGAATTGGAAGCTCACTCGCCTTTGCACGTAAACCGCCGCGTCAGGGAACAGTCCCATTATCGCAACCGTAGTGGCGGCGGAATGCCATGGCAACGTTCGCCATAGTCTTCCTCAGAAGGAAAAAGAAGGCACACAATCATTGCATGACAGACATTCAGAATTACGACCTCACCAGACACAACACGTTCGGCATAAGCGCAATGTGCAGACGTTTTGTTGAGTTCTCTTCCGTGGAAGAACTGCGCTTGCTCCTCCGTTCGCTGTCGGATGCCGACCGTCCGTTCCTCGTCATGGGTGGCGGGAGCAACCTCCTGTTCACGGGCGACTATCGCGGCACGGTGCTTCATTCGGCCATAAGAGGCATTGAAGCCGCCGATTTTGACGACCAAGTGCTTCTGCGAGTTGGCAGCGGCGAGAACTGGGACGCTTTCGTGGAACGCTGTGTGCAGAATGGTTGGCATGGCGCGGAAAATCTTTCGCTCATTCCCGGTGAGGTGGGGGCAAGCGCAGTGCAGAACATCGGAGCCTATGGCGTGGAGGCAAGCGACATCATACATAAGGTGGAGGCTGTCGCCATTGCCGATGGTTCGGCCGTGGAATTTGCCGCATCCGACTGCGGCTACGGCTATCGGATGAGCAAGTTCAAGCGCGAATGGCTTGGGCAATATGTCGTTACCCACGTCACCTATCGCCTTGACAAGCGTTTCTCGCCTCGGCTCGACTATGGTGGCATATGTCAGGAACTTCATCGGCAGGGCATCGACAGCCCTACGCCAGTTCAACTGCGCAAGGCAATAATCGACATACGCCGGGCAAAGTTGCCCGATCCACAGGTCATTGGCAGCGCGGGCAGTTTCTTCAAGAATCCGCTGGTTAGCCGCGAGGTCTATGAGGAACTTGCCGTCAGGTTTCCGTCAATGCCGCATTACGATGCAGGCAACGGCTGCATCAAGCTGTCTGCGGGGTGGATGATAGAGAACTGCGGCTGGAGGGGACGTCGGCTCGGTGCTGCCGGTGTCTATTCGGGGCAGGCTCTTGTGCTGGTCAATCTCGGTGGCGCAACCGGGCAAGATGTCGTTAGGCTGGCCAACGCCGTGAGCAGCGACGTGGAATCAACGTTTGGAGTGAGACTTGAACCGGAGGTTAACATTCTATGAAATTGACATTTCTCGGCACGGGCGGCAGTTTCGGCACACCGATGGTGGGCTGCGACTGTGCTGTGTGCCACAGTTCAGACCCCAAGGATCGCCGCTTGCGCACCTCGGCATTGCTTGAGACTACCACCACACGAGTGCTTATCGACTGTGGCCCCGACTTCAGGCAGCAGGCTCTTGGCGTGCCTTTCGGTCGTATGGACGGCGTTTTGCTAACCCATTCGCATTATGACCATGTTGGAGGCATTGACGATTTGCGGCCTTTCTGTAAGTTTGGCGATGTCGATGTCTACGCAGACGGGCAGACGGCCTCCTGCTTGCGCCGCTCCGTGCCTTATTGCTTTGCCGAGGAAAAATATCCCGGCGCACCCAGTCTGCGCCTGAATGTCGTTGCGCCGCATTGCCCGTTCCGCATTGGCGACATAGACGTGATGCCCATTGAGGTGATGCACGACAAACTTCCGATTCTCGGATTCCGCTTCGGTGCGTTGGCTTATGTCACGGACATGAAGACCATTGCCGATTCGGAGCTTCCTTATTTCCACGGTGTGGAGACGCTCGTGGTCAACGCCCTGCGCTTCAACCGGTCACACCACTCTCATCAGCTCGTGGACGATGCCATACGTTTCTCACGTCTTGTCGGTTCGCGTCGCACTTTGCTGATACACTCTTGCCACCACATCGGGCTTCACCGTAAGGCCAACGCCGCCCTGCCGGACGGCTTTGAACTGGCATACGACGGGCAGGTGATAAGCGTGTGAAGACGCATTCCTGCTTTTTGCAAAAAGTGCTTTCCGCCGCCACGGGTGGAAAGCACTTTGCTTTTGTTTGTGGTGATGGGCGGTCTTGCCCGTTAGTCACTCGCGTTTTTCTGCGCCAAATCCGTCATCATTGGC
>CAZURD010000031.1:0-22446 GCA_964623445.1 uncultured Prevotella sp.
TCACAACCCACGACCTACAAGGCTTCCTCGGCGGCAACATCCAGCCCATGATAGATGCCCTGACCGTGGCCGAAAACGCAGAACGCCTGAAAGAGAGCGAACTGTAAGCAATAAATAACAATATGAGTTACCAATCGATAGACGCTCTGCAACGCGCATTGAGCGAAAACGTGTTCCAATATGCCCGCGACACTAAAAAAGCTGCGGGCAGGGCATTAGGTACTATCGTGGAAACCATATCTTTCTATCTGCTCAACGAATGGGGGTTCTACAAAGACATAGCCATTGAACGTGGCTTGCAAGAATATGGCAATACAGGCATCTCGCACAATGTGGAATTCACCATGCACCCGCTGCTGTCCGATTTCCAATGCAAGATTAAAGCGGTTCCCCCTTTGTCAAGCTCGAAAATTTTAAAACATATTGGACTAAAAGACATTAAAGCCACTCACAATACATTGTTAGACAAGAACGGAACTCTAAGAAACGCATGCATAATTGGGAACAGTGAAGACAAGACTATGCTTGCCACGGTCTCCAACATAACAGATGACATTATCTCGGTTGACGTTTACCAACAACGGAATAAGCCATATGCTATGGTTGAATGCAAGCGCATCGGAGTGGAAGAAGGCTGCAAAAAAGGTCCACAAACTATTGAGAAAGCCAAACAAGGGGCTTATGTGGCAAATACCGCGTCTTCTTTGCAGAAGATAAGGAACAATAAAGGTGAGTTGTTTGGTGTTCTGTACGAAGACGACACACCAATAATTGCCCCATACGAGGAGTTACGCCAAAACATATTATACGGCGAAGACACAACATTGCTGAGAAATTTTATACTTACCATCGGCATCGTCAGCAACCACGGGAATTGGTTCTCCGCAGATAATCTGAACAAAGAGTTGCTCGTTCTCGCACAATCTTATGATTGGCTTTTATTCCTCTCTGATCAGGGACTGGCACAATTCGTTTCCGAACTCCTACTTAATCCACAGCCCGAATATAAGGCTGCACAAGATGCTTTCCACAAAAGTTACAACGAAAGAAAGACAAATAATGTCTTCACTAAAACCAATATGGACTTCCATGCGCATATAACATTGGTGAATTATTTCCACAATAACATCAAAAAGATTGAAAACTGGTTCAACGTTATCTCTCCTACAGGCAAAGACATGGCACAACTAAAATCAGAACTCAATGCACTAAAAAACAAAAATTGGAGGAATATACAATGACAGCAGGAAGGAGAGTGAACACAATGAGCCAAAGTTGGTGTACACCACCAAAGTATGTTAATGCCATAAAACGATTTTGGGGCGGCCAAATACATCTCGACCCATGTTCCAACCAATATTCCATCGTCAATGCAAATGTAGAATTCAGTCTGCCCGAAACAGACGGCCTGAAGCAAGAATGGAACTACCCTACGGTGTATGTCAATCCTCCATACGGCGCAGACCGACATCGCGGCACAACCATAAAGAACTGGCTTGCCAAATGCGCAATGACACACCAACGCTACAATGCCGAAGTAATAGCCCTCATTCCAGTAGCACCCAACACCACCCATTGGAAGAACTACGTGTTCGGTCAGGCATCTGCCATCTGCTTTCTGTATGACACAAGACTGAGATTCCTTGAAAATGGCATGGACACTGGCAAAGGAGCACCTATGGCCTGTAGCCTCGTTTATTGGGGGAATAATATCGATGGGTTCTTTGACAATTTCATTGAATTCGGTGCTGTGGTTGATATCCGCAATTTAATCAACACATTAATAGGATACGACGGCACATATCTACAAATCAATTTCGACAACAATAACAACAAGACATATTATGAACAGGCGGCAACTCATTAAAAACATATTCGACAAGCAGACATTTCTCTGCGTAGGTCTCGACACTGACGTGCGCAAGCTGCCACAGCACCTCTTGGGGGAAGAGAACCCCATCATAGCGTTCAACAAGGCTATAATAGATGCCACCGCACCCTATTGCGTGGCCTACAAGCCCAACATGGCTTTCTACGAGGCCGAAGGGGCAAAGGGCGTGGAAGCATTTGAACAGACCGTGGCATACATAAAGGAACGCCATCCAAACCACTTCATCATAGCCGATGCGAAGCGTGGGGACATCGGCAACACTTCGGCAATGTATGCGCGGACGTTCTTCGAGCGCATGGACGTGGATGCACTGACCGTGGCTCCATACATGGGCGAAGACAGCGTAGCTCCGTTCCTCGGCCATGACGGCAAGTGGGTGGTGCTGCTCGCGCTGACGAGCAACAAAGGCTCGGCGGACTTCCAGATGGAGACCGATGCCAACGGGGAGAGGCTCTTCGAGAAAGTGATCTGCAAGTCGAGCCAGTGGGCCGGCGACGACAGCATGATGTATGTCGTGGGAGCAACCCAAGGAAAGCTCTTTGCCGACGTGCGCCGCGCAGCCCCCACCCATTTCCTGCTCGTACCCGGCGTGGGGGCGCAGGGAGGAAGCCTTGAGGAAGTGTGCCGCTATGGCATGACGGCCGACTGCGGACTTCTCGTGAATTCCTCGCGAGGCATAATCTATGCCAGCCAAGGCACCGACTTCGCCGAGGCTGCCGCAGAAAAGGCACACGGGCTGCAGGAGGAAATGGCAGCACTTCTCAAACGCGCATAAACAACAAACAAGGCAGGGAAACGGGCTTAGGCTGTGGCGACATTCCGCAGCCCAAGCCACAGTCAATGACCCGGAGCGGGCGGATGCCCCTACACCACATGCCCAATGGACGCAAACAGAGTTATCATCGACCCCGTTTATGGCTTCATAAAGATTCCGCACGGCATCCTGCTCGACATCGTGCAGCACCCGCTGATGCAGCGACTGACGCGCATCGCCCAGCTCGGGATGGCATCGATGGTGTATCCCGGGGCAAGGCATTCGCGCTTCCAGCATTCACTGGGAGCATTCCACCTCGCAAGCGAGGCCATCGAGACACTCACGCAGAAAGGGAACTTCATCTTTGACAGCGAGGCTGAAGCCGTGGAGGCGGCCATCCTCATGCACGACATCGGGCACGGGCCATTCAGCCACGTGCTGGAAAACACGCTCATAAAAGGCATAAGCCACGAGCAAATATCGCTGCGGATGATGGAACAGATAAACCAAGACCTCGGCGGCAAGCTGGACTTGGCCATTATGATATTCAAGGATGAATACCCAAAGAGATTCCTCCACCAGCTGATAAGCAGCCAGCTCGACATGGATCGCCTCGACTACCTGAGACGCGACAGCTTCTTCACGGGAGTGAACGAAGGCAACATAGGAAGCGCACGCATAATAAAGATGCTCGACGTACACAACGAGCACCTTGCCGTGGAGCACAAAGGCATCTACTCCATCGAAAACTATCTCACGTCGCGGCGGCTGATGTACTGGCAGGTTTACCTGCACAAGACGGCTGTGGCCTGCGAACGCGTGCTCGTGGGCGCACTCAACAGGGCAAAGGAGCTTGCCAAAGATGGGAAAGACGTGTTCGCCGCACCTGCACTCGAATATTTCCTGCACCATGACGTAGACGCAAACTGGCTCAATGAGCACCCGGAAGCCTTGAAAAGGTATGAGGAACTCGACGACAACGACATCTGGAGCGCACTGAAAGTGTGGACGCACAGCCCCGATACCGTGCTGTCGACACTGGCGAAAGACATGGTGGAACGCCATATATTTAAGGTGGAAGTGGCCGAGAAGCCATTCCGTGAGGATGCCGTGGCCGTAAAGCGAGCCGAGATAGCCAAGGCAATGGGCATCAGCCAAGCCGAAGCAAGCCACCTCGCAAACGCCTGTGCCGAAGAAAATGACATGTACGACCCGACCAATGCAAGCGACAGCATCAAAATAATCTTCAAAGACGGCTCGACCAAAGACATATCCGAGGCATCAGAACTGCTTGACATCAGGCTTCTTTCAAAGAAAATAAGAAAATATTATCTGTGTTACCAGCGGATATAAACAAAAATAATTATATTTGCAATATTAATTTAATAAGGCACGCGACACTGAATAATGGAATTTACAGCCAAACAAATAGCAGATTTCCTCGGAGGCAATGTGGAGGGCGACTGCAACGCCACAGTCAGCTCGTTCACAAAGATTGAAGAGGGCAAAAAGGGTGCGCTGACATTTCTTGCCAACCCCAAATACACCCACTACATCTACGACACTGAAGCAAGCGTGGTGCTGGTGGACAACAACGTAAGACTCGAACGCCCAACGCAAGCCACACTCATAAGAGTGGACAACGCCTATGACTGCGTGGCCAAGCTCCTGCGAATGTACGAACAATCAAAGCCTCAGAAACGCGGGACAGACCCGCTGGCATTCGTTGCGCCCACCGCCACAGTGTCGGCAGATGCCTACGTGGGGCCATTCGCACACGTCGGCGAAGGCGCAAGCATTGGGGATGGCGCACAAATAATGCCGCACGCATACATAGGCGACCGTGCAACCATAGGGAAGAACACCATAATAAACCCCAACGTCACAATATACCACGATTGCCGGGTGGGCAATAATGTCATAATACATGCCGGAGCGGTTGTCGGTGCCGATGGCTTTGGGTTTGCGCCGACAAGCGAAGGATACGACAAGATACCGCAGATAGGCATCGTCACCATCGAAGACAACGTTGAAATTGGAGCGAACACTTGTGTGGATCGCTCCACAATGGGGGCGACAGTCGTCGGAAAAGGAACAAAGATAGACAACCTTGTGCAAATAGCCCACAACGTGGAAGTGGGCGAAAACACCGTGATGTCGGCCCAAGTCGGCATAGCTGGCAGCACGAAAGTAGGCTCGTGGTGCATGTTTGGTGGACAGGTGGGACTGGCCGGACACATAACCATAGGCGACAAGGTGCAGCTCGGAGCGCAATCGGGCGTTCCCGGAAACATCAAGGACGGACAAACGCTGCTCGGCACGCCGCCAATGGAGCCACGGGCATACTTCAAGGCGCAGGCCATATTCAGGAAACTACCTGAGCTTTACAAAGAAATCAACGAACTGAAGAAACAAGTCGAAGAACTAAAAAATCAGCACCAATGACGAAACAGATGACGCTGAAAGGTTGTTTCTCGCTTAGCGGGAAAGGCTTGCACACAGGCCTAAACCTGACTGTGACGTTCAACCCGGCACCCGAGAACACGGGATACAAGATACAACGCACCGACATTGAAGGCACGCCAACCATCGACGCAGTGGCGGAGAACGTCATTGACACACAACGCGGCACAGTGCTGGGCAATGGAGAGATGCGTGTCTCAACTGTGGAGCACGCCCTTGCAGCCCTGTATGCAATGGGAATAGACAACTGCCTGCTCCAGGTTGACGGGCCAGAGCTGCCTATCCTCGACGGAAGCGCAGCCCTGTTCGTGGAGAAGATAAAAAAGGTGGGAAGCGAAGAGCAGAACGCCCCCAAGGACTGGTATGTCATACGGAAGAAGTTCGAGGTGAAAGACGAAGAGACGGGATCGTGCATCACCATCCTGCCCGACGAGGACTTCAGCCTCACTGCAATGTGCTCGTTCAACTCGAAGTTCATCAACAGTCAGTTCGCCACGCTCGACAGCGTTGACGACTTCACCACCGAAATTGCACCGGCACGCACATTCGTCTTTGTGCGCGACATTGAGCCACTGCTAAAGGCAAACCTCATCAAAGGCGGAGACCTTGACAACGCCATCGTGATGTATGAGAAACAAATATCCCAAGAGGAGCTCGACAAGCTCGCAGACATGCTGCATGTTGAGCACAGGGATGCCACAGAGCTGGGCTATATACAACACAAGCCTCTCGTTTGGGAAAACGAATGCACACGCCACAAGCTGCTCGACGTGATTGGCGACATGGCCCTGATAGGCAAACCCATCAAAGGACGCATCATAGCCACACGCCCGGGACACACCATCAACAACAAGTTTGCACGCCAAATGCGCCGCCTAATACGCAAGCACGAAGTGCAAGCACCCATCTACGATCCAAACGACAAGCCGGTGATGGACATCAATCGCATACGCGAACTGCTGCCGCACCGCTATCCCATGCAACTCGTTGACAAGGTGATGTCCATCGGAGCAACGAGCATCGTGGGTCTAAAGAACGTCACGAGCAACGAACCTTTCTTCCAAGGACATTTCCCCCAAGAGCCTGTAATGCCCGGAGTGCTCCAGATTGAGGCAATGGCACAATGCGGAGGACTGCTCGTGCTGAACACTGTGGAAGAGCCGGAGCGGTGGTCTACCTACTTCATGCGCATAGATAGCGTGAAGTTCCGCCAAAAGGTAGTGCCCGGAGACACGCTCCTCTTCAAGGTAGAACAAATTGCACCTGTGCGCCACGGGGTATCCTCAATGAGAGGATATTGCTTTGTGGGCGACAGCATTGTGACCGAAGCTACGTTCACCGCACAAATAGTTAAGAACAAGTGACACAGTAAAACTCAACATACGAGAGGAAAATGAACACGATCAGTCCTATGGCCTTTGTCCATCCTGATGCGAAAATGGGCGACAACAACGTGATAGGGCCATTCTGCTACATAGACAAGGACACCGTTATGGGAGACAACAACACTCTCTACAACAACGTCACAATATTCCAAGGCGCACGCATTGGCAACAACAACGAGTTCTTTCCCGGAGCGAGCATCAGCACCAAGCCGCAAGACCTCAAGTACAAGGGCGAGGCTACGACTTGCGAAATAGGCGACAACAACAGCATTCGCGAAAACGTCACAATCAGCCGGGGCACCGCCAGCAAGGGACTTACGCTCGTAGGCTCAAACATTCTCGTCATGGAGAATGCGCACATCGCCCACGATTGCGTGGTTGGCAGCGGCGTAATAATCGGCAACTCGACAAAAATGGGCGGCGAGGTGACCATCGACGACAATGCCATCATAAGCGCAACGGTGCTCACCCACCAGTTCTGCCACATCGGCGGATTCGTGATGATACAGGGCGGATGTCGTTTCAGCCAAGACATTCCGCCGTTTATCATCGCTGGGAAAGAGCCGACACGCTACTGCGGCATCAACCTCATTGGCCTGCGCCGCCGTGGATACAGCAACGAAGCCATCGAAACAATCCACGATACCTACCGCATCATATACGCAAAAGGCATCATAAAGGACGGCATACAGGAGGCTCGAACCAAATACCCGGGCGTAAAAGAAGTGGAATACATCTGCTCTTTCATCGAGTCTTCCAAGCGCGGCATCATACGCTGATGGGCAAGCTCGTGGTCATCACTGGCCCCACTGGCGTCGGAAAGACTGAGCTTGGCATCGACTTGGCACGCTTTTTCGACACTCCAATCATCAATGCAGACTCCCGCCAGATGTTCAGAGGGATGAGCATCGGCACCGCTGCCCCCACAAAGGAACAGCTTCAGGCCGTCAAGCACTATTTCGTGGCAACGCTGAATCTCACAGATTACTACAACGCGGCCATGTTTGAGCGCGATGCCCTGAAGTTGATCCACACTTTATTCAACAAGGACAAGAACAGCAATGATGTGGTTCTGCTCTGTGGCGGCAGCATGATGTACATCGATGCCGTATGCAATGGCATCGACGAAATGCCGACCATTGATGCCGAACTACGCGAAAGCCTGAAGCAGAGACTTGCCAACGAGGGGCTTGCCCCGCTGCTCGAAGAACTGCGAAAGCACGACCCGGACTACTATGAGAGTGTAGACCGCAATAATTGGCGGCGCGTAGTGCATGGCCTCGAAATATGCTTGCAGACAGGACGCACCTACACCTCTTTCCGCAAGCGAGCCACAAAACCACGCGATTTCAAGATTGTGAAAATCTGCATCAGCCTGCCACGCGAGCAACTCTACGACAGGATAAACAGCCGCGTGGACAGCATGATGGAAAGAGGGCTGCTCGACGAGGCGCAAAGCTTATACCCCATGCGCCACCTCAACGCTCTCAACACAGTAGGATACAAGGAACTCTTCGACCACTTCGACGGCCATTACACGCTCGAAGAGGCCGTTGAGCGCATTAAGGGGAACACCCGACGATACGCCCGCAAGCAACTGACATGGTTCAAGCGCGACCCTGCGGTGGCTTGGTTTACCCCATACGACAAGGACGCAATAATCAAACACATAATCCAAGCATGAGCGACAACACGACGAAGAAGAAAGGGGCACTGCGCCGCATCGGCAGTGCCAGCCTGCAAGCATTGCGCAAATCGTGGCGAATGTATGCCAGCCTGTACCGAGGGCGGCCATGGTTCGTGAAGCTGCTGTCAATCGTCGCCACGCTAATCGTTGCCTTCATGCTCTACCTTGGGGCTGTCGACATAAACTTCCTCGGCCTTTTCGGCAAGTCGCCGAGCATAGACATGATAAAGAATCCGGTGACCAATCAGGCCACGGAGATTTACAGTGCCGACAGCGTGATGATTGGAAAGTTCTTCAGCGAGAACCGCACCCCAGTGAAATACGCCGACGTTAACCCCGTGTTCTGGCAGGCACTAATCGCCACGGAAGACGAACGTTTCTACAGTCACTTCGGAATCGACTTCGCAGGGGTGCTCGCCGCCGCCAAAGACTATCTTATCCACCACGACGCTCGCGGAGCATCCACCATCACACAGCAGCTCGCCAAGAACATGTTCCGCGTCAGGACGGAATATTCCACGGGCATCCTTGGCAAGGTTCCCGGCCTTGGAATCATCATAATGAAAAGCAAGGAATGGATTACAGCCGTGAGAATTGAGCGTCTGTTCAACAAAGAAGAAATTCTCACGATGTACGCAAACACCGTTGATTTCGGCTCCAACGCATTCGGAATCAAGACTGCCAGCAAGACATACTTCGGCACAACGCCATCCGAGCTTACCACAGAACAGGCCGCAGTGCTTGTGGGTATGCTCAAGGCCACCACTTATTACAACCCAAAAATCCATCCCGAGAACAGCCTCCGCAGGCGAAATGTGGTTCTCAACAACATGATGGAGCACGACTGCATCACTGCCCACGAGTGCGACTCCCTCAAACGCCTGCCCATCGACCTGAAGAACTACAACGTGGAAAACGCCTACGACGGGCAGGCCACGTATTTCAGGGAGGCTATAGCAAGCCACCTCCGCAGCTGGTGCAAAGAAAACGGATATGACCTCTACAACAGCGGACTGAAGATTTACACCACCATCGACACGCGCCTGCAACGCTATGCCGAACTGGCCGCCCACGAGCAAATGAAGCAAATACAGCAGAGCTTCGACAACCACTGGGGCAACACCAACCCATGGCAAGACGAACGGCACGTTGAAATACCCGGCTTCATCGAGGGCATTGCCAAGAAGCTGCCTGTCTACAAGTATCTCACAGAACGTTATCCCAACCAGCCCGACTCGGTTGAATACTGGCTCAACATGCCGCACAAAGTGCATCTGTTCGACTATGACGAGGGCACAATTGTACGCGAGATGAGCACGATGGACTCCATCCGCTACATGACACGCTTCATGCACTGCGGCCTCGTGGCGATGGAGCCTGCCACAGGGCACGTGAAAGCATGGGTCGGCGACGTTGATTTCGACTCATGGAAATACGACAAGGTTACAGCCATGCGACAGCCCGGCTCCACTTTCAAGCTGTTCGTCTACGCCGAAGCCATGAACCAAGGCCTCACGCCCTGCGACCGCCGCATCGACTCCTACGTTGCAATGCGTGTCTACGACAAGGAAAAAGGCCAGGAGGTGACATGGGCGCCAACAAACGCCAACGGATTCTTCACTGGCGACACCATACCGCTCAAGGCGGCATTCGCCCAAAGCATCAATTCCATCGCCGTGAAAGTGAGCCAAGAGGTAGGCATCGACAACATTGCGCGCACAGCCCATGCCATGGGCATCAAAAGCCCGCTTGATGCTACACCCTCACTTGCCCTCGGTTCCAGCGATGTCAACCTGCTTGAACTGGTCAATGCCTACTGCACCGCAGCCAATGACGGCAAGGCCCACGACCCGGTGCTCGTCACGCGCATACTCGACCGCAACGGCGTGGAAATCTACAAGGCACCAGACGAGACGCGACAGGCCATCCCCTACCGCAGCGCATTCCTCTTGCAGCAGCTGTTGCTTGCCGGACTGCGTGAGCCAGATGCCACGAGCATGAACCTGTGGCGTTACGTCGGCCGACACAGCGACACGGAATGGGGAGGCAAGACGGGGACATCCAACAACCATTCCGACGCTTGGTTCGTAGGTGTCAGCCCAAAGATGGTGGTCGGCGCATGGGTCGGCGGTGAGTACCGGAGCATACATTTCCGCACAGGCGCACTCGGACAGGGCAGCCGCACTGCCCTACCCATCTGCGGACGTTTCATCGAACAGATGCTCGACGACCCGACATTTGCACGTTACCACGGAAAGTTCGACAAGCCGAAGGAAGACATCGACCCATCCGAATACAACTGCCCGAGCTACCGTTATCGCAAGCCGGAGAACGACTCCCTGCTTTCCGACACCGCCGCCTTGCACCCGAGCAACCTCGCCGTGCCAATAAGCACGGGAGCATCAGGCGATGACGACGACCGGCAAGAGATGCCCGGCGGGCTAATGGACATCCCCTTGCAGGTAGGGCAAAGCCCTAACGCCACAAGGAAATGAGCCTGACGCACAGATGGAACTCGACCAAGACAACAAGGAGTGGCAATCAGCACTGCGAATCATAGACACCACGCGCCGCTCGCTCTTCCTCACAGGCCGTGCGGGCACGGGCAAATCGACTTTCCTGCGCTATGTGGCCCAGCACACAAAGAAGAAGCACGTCATCCTCGCGCCTACCGGCATAGCGGCCATCAACGCAGGCGGTAGCACGCTCCACAGCTTCTTCCGACTGCCGTTCCACCCCCTGTTGCCGAACGACAGCCGCTACACTCCACGCAACATCAAGAAGACGCTGCGCTACAACAGCAACCATTGCAAGCTGTTGCGCGAGGTGGAGCTTATCATCATCGACGAGATAAGCATGGTGAGAGCCGACATCATCGACTTCATCGACAAGGTGCTGCGCATCTATTGCCGCAATATGCGACAGCCTTTCGGGGGCAAGCAACTGCTGCTCGTGGGCGATGCCTACCAGCTTGAACCTGTCGTAACCGACGACGACCGCCGCCTGCTCCATCCGTTCTACGAATCCAACTACTTCTTTGCCGCCAAGGTGTTCAAAGAAATGCGCCTCGTGTGCATTGAGCTGCGCAAGGTCTACCGCCAAAGCGACCCCTCTTTCATCGGCATTCTCGACAAGATACGCAACAACACGGCCTCCAATGCCGACCTGCGCATACTCAACTCGCGCGTTGGGGCGGCCACGGGCGGCGATGACGCAGGCCGCATGGCCATAACGCTTGCCGCACGCCGCGACACGGTGGACTACATCAACGGACAGGAACTGGCAAAGATTGACACCCAACCAATAACGTTCCACGGCGAGGTGCGCGGCGAGTTTCCCCTGTCCTCGCTGCCCACGCCCATCGACTTGCAGCTAAAGCCCGGCGCACAGATCATCTTCATAAAGAACGACAAGAACCACCAGTGGGTGAACGGGACTCTCGGCGTAATCGACTGTATCGACGAACAGAGCGGCATCATCAGCGTCATCGCAGAAGACGGCAATGAATACGACGTTGAGCGCGAGACTTGGGAGAACGTGCGCTACACTTTCAACGAGAAAGAACAGAAGATTGAGGAGGAGCAACTCGGTGTCTACGTGCAGTTCCCGTTGCGCCTCGCATGGGCCATCACCGTACACAAAAGCCAGGGACTGACGTTCCGCCATGTCAACATCGACTTCACTGGCGGCACTTTTGCGGGCGGCCAAGCCTACGTGGCTCTCAGCAGATGCACGTCACTCGAGGGCCTGACGCTAAAAGAGCCGCTACGTGAGCGCGACATCTTCGTGCGCCCAGAGGTGGTGCGCTTCGCCGCAAACTACAACGATTCGGCCACATTCCGCCAAGCCATCAACGAAAGCCAAGCCGACCGCGAGTACCGCCTCGCGTCGGAGGCGTTCGACAATCGCGACTTCGACAGCTTCCTTGCACATTTCTTTAAAGCCATCCACAGCCGTTACGACATTGAGAAACCTGTGCCAATGCGACTTATCAGGCGCAAGTTGAGCGTGATAAACACCCTCAACGAGGAAGTGAAACGGCTCGAAGAAGAGATGCGCCGCCGCGAGAAACTGCTCATGCGCCTTGCCGCCGAGTACACCGTGCTCGGAAAGGAATGCGAGGCCGAGGGCATGAACAGAGCGGCAAAGGCCAACTATGCCAAGGCACTCGAACTCTGGCCCGACGCTACCGAAGCCCGCCGCCGCCTCGAACAGCTCAAGGATGAGGAAAAGTGATCGGAGGAAATGGCCAACAAAAAAGTTATCCATCCTCACGGACAGATAACTCTTTAGGAAAATGATAAATATAGATTAAAATTACTAGTTGTCGATTGCAAAGATAATGTCTTTGTTTCAAACCTGCAAACTTTTAGCCTCCCCCCCCCTTGCATTTATCCTTTTTTAACTCAAACACAAGGCGATTCTGTTCTTCTAAGCCGAATATGTGCCATTTAATCACACATTCGTTGCGTTTGTGCCGGTTCTTTCCTATGATTATGCCAGATGAACCGTGGGTCTAACGAGGTCAGAAAAGTTGCAATTCTCTGTACAACCGTTGCACAGGCAGCCCCATCACATTGAAGAAACTCCCGTTGATGGCCGCCACACCGACATAGCCTATCCACTCCTGTATGCCGTATGCGCCGGCTTTGTCCAATGGACGGTAACGCTCCACGTAGTAGTCTATCTCTTCGTCTGTGAGTTGCGCAAAGGTTACGTCGGTTTCAGTCGTGAACGCCCTCTGACGCTCTGCGGTGGTTATGCAGACACCCGTGAGCACCTTGTGCGTGCGTCCACTAAGGCTGCGGAGCATTTGCCGCGCGCAGTCCAAGTCGGTTGGCTTGCCAAGCACGCGCCCGTCGCAGGCCACGATGGTGTCTGCCGTAATCACGAGGTCGTCCGCTCCCATCGTCGCCCTGCTGGCATCGGCCTTCAGACGGGCTATGTGGAGGGGAACGTCGGATATTGGTGTGCCTGCTGGATAGGTCTCTTCTACGTCTTTCGGAACTCTCACCACAAACTCCAGGCCAAGCCCCGCAAGCAGTTCCTTGCGTCGCGGGGAGTTGCTCGCTAGCACGATTTTGTATCGTTTCAGGTTTTCCAACGGTAAGTTTTTCTTTGTTTCCATGATGTTTTCTGTGTCTTTATGCTGCCGTTCTTCTTCCATCGGGCGTGCTTTCGGCTTCAGCCACGCCGCATTCAGTCGCCCGCTGTCAGACGCTCCTCACCAGCCGAACGCCTCTTTGCCGCTGCGCCACTTGCCTTGCGCCCTCAACACCTGTTCCACCACGTCGCGGGCGCAACCGTGTCCGCCACACTTTGAACTGACGTAGAGACTTATTCCACGTATGTCGGGGCAGGCATCGGCGGGGCACACAGGGCATCCGCACCTCTGCATCACCTCGTAGTCGGGTATGTCGTCGCCCATATACATCACCTCTTCGTCTGTCAGCGAGTGGCGTTTGAGGAAGTCTTCGTATGAAATGAGCTTCACGGCGCATTTCATGTAGATGTCTGTCAGCCCGAGACGTTCATACCTCATACGCACGCTTTCTGTGTCGCCGCCCGTCATTATGGCCACGCGCAGACCCATCTTCACGGCCAGTTGCATGGCATATCCGTCCTTGGTGTTCACCGTCCGCATAGGCTCACCGGAGGGATGGAGCGTGATTGTCTCTGCGCTTAGCACGCCGTCAACGTCGAATATCACGGCTTTTATCTTCTTCAGGTCATAGTTTATCATGCTGGATTGCTTTTTGGTGGATGCTCTTGCTCATCGTTTCGTATATCGCCTTGGCCAGATTGTCGCCGCCAAGCATGGCGAGGTGTGCGGCCATCACGCCTTCGTCGTAGCGCAGGGCGGGGCCTGTCTGGGCTTCGGCGGGCGGCATTGAGTGTACCTTTGATGCCGTCTCGTCGATTAGCGGGAGCAGCGTGTCGAACGGGATGCCTTTCCGTACAAGCACATCGGCGGCCACCGCATAGCAGTGGTTGGCAAAGTTGCAGGCGAAGACAGCCGCCAAATGGAGGCTGCGCCGCCCCTCGCCGTCGAGCGTTATCACGCGGCGACTCACGCTTTCGGCCACGCCCCGTATTGCAGCGAGCGTCTCGCTGCTGTTGCCTTCCACGAAGCAGGGAATCACGGAGAAGTCCACCGTCCGCCCGTGGCTGAACGTCTGCAACGGGTAGAGCACGCCGTGGCGCGGCGCGAGGCCGTCGAACACCTCCATGCCGACGCTTCCCGCCGTGTGGACAAACAGTCCGTGTTCGCGCCCGGGGCAGAGACGGCGTGCCACTTCGGCTATGGCCGCATCCTTGACGGCCACGATGTATGCGTCGGCATCGGTGCAAACGTCGTCGAGGCTGTCGGTGGCTGTCCCGCCTACGGCTTCGGCCAGGGCGTTAGCCTTGCCGGCGGAGCGGCTGAACACGCAAGCCACGCTGTGCCCCGACGCATGGAGGGCGCATCCGAGGCTCTCGGCCAAGCGTCCTGCGCCTATCAAAGCTATCTTCATGGAATAATGTGTGATGAGTGGACAAGGCCGCCCCCACGTTGGCACTGTGCCCGCTTGGAATGGCAGACCATATAGCACAAAGTTATGAAACAAAGTCCTAAAAAAGGTCTCCGAAACGCCATTTTAGAATAAATTTGTTATTTTTGCCCATTGATAATGCAACCGAACGGGGGCACGGGCTTGCTCGGTGATCCCCGAAAGCAGCTTGTTTTGGCAATGACAGACTTGCGGACAGCGGTATATGAGCACGAGGCAGAACTTCCGGAAATGGAGTGCGTCAATTTCTTTCACAGCAAGACGCTCTTCCATGTCTACGCCTGCACGCCCCGCATGAAGCCATACATGGTGGTAGTATCCACGCCGGAGGGGCGCGTCGTGAGCCACCTTGTAGGCGTGCTGCGCTTCCGTGCCATTCTGTTCCCGCCGTTTTTGTATGCCCATTGCACTGTGGTTGGCGAGGGCGAATACTCCGACGCTTCGCTCGACAGGGAGGAACTGTTCGGCATGATGCTTTACGCGCTCACCAAGAAAGTGCGGAACAGGGCGTTCTACATAGAGTGCAGCCACCTCGGGGCCAAGATGTTCGGCTATCGGCGTTTCCGCCTTGGCGGCTTCTTCCCCGTGCATTGGATGAAGATACACAACTCTCTCCACAGCCTTCCGCCCACGGAGAGGGTCAGCGAGAAGTTCGCCCGCCGCATAAGACGCTCCATTGCCAAGGGCGTGGCCACTACCGAGGTGAGCGGCGAGGAGGAGCTGAAGCTCTTTGCAAAGCTGCTGCGCAAGCACAACCGCCTGAAGCCGAAACGCTACATTCCCGACGTGGCTTTCTTCCGCGAGATTGCCAAGACAGCCAACTGCAAGCTCTTTGTCACCAAGTTCCGCAAACACATCATCGGATGCTGTGCCTGTGTCTATTCGGGGCGCGAGGCATACCTCTGGTATGCGGCTTCGCTGCGCAAGACATACATTAAGCTCCACCCCGACACGCTCACCACATGGCACGCCATTGACTGGGCATACCGCCACGGCTACGACCACATCTCGTTCATGGACGTGGGGCTTCCGTTCCAGAAGAATCCGTATCGCGAGTTCATCCTACAGTTCGGCGGCAAGCCTGTGAGCACCTATCGATGGTTTCGTTTCTCCCTGCGCTGGCTCAACAGACTGCTTTCCTGGGTTTATCGCGACTGACAATCATTCCCGAGACGCATCGCCCTGTGCATGAATCAGCGCGAGAGACAGACTATGGCGCGCCCTGCGCCACGCTGTTTCCCGCGCTGTCTTTCCTGTTACTTATATTTCCTTCTGTCTGACTACTCTGCCTGATTGCTGTGCCGCAAGGCTGTGGTTAGAAACCGTTACAGTTTTTTTAGAATCCTCCGGGGCCGCCGAAGCCACCGCCGCCTCCACCGCCACGGCCGCCTCCGCCACCACCTCCTCCGGGTGGTGGGCCGCCCGGGCCTTCCCCGCCTGGGCCATCTCCGGGCCGTCTGTCATCCCCATCCCCGTCCGGACCCATGTCCCGCTTGGCGTTGCGCCCGCCGAACATGTTGAAGCGATATATTGCGTGAATCATTCCGAAGCTCGTGATGGCGTTGTATTCCGTGTCCCTTCGCGACATGGCATCCACCGTGCGGCTGAAGTTGCTCTGCTGCTTCAGCAGGTCATAGATCTGCAAGCTCACCGTGAGGGTTTTGTTTCTGAGGAAGCTATGGCTCACTTGCACGTTCCAGATCAGCTCGTTTGTGTTGAGCGACTCGTCGGAGTAGCCCCGCCGGCTGTTCATGTTGATGTCGCTGGCAAGCTGCGTTCCCCAAGGGAACGTTATGTTAGTGTTGAATCCGTAGACATATTTCCACGTGTCAAGGTTGCTCGACGACTGTATCCTGTTGCGCGAGTGGTCGTACTCCAGCGAGCCGTTCAGCTCCACTTCGAGCCAGTCGTTGCGATAGCCGGCCGTGAGTTGCTCCGTCAGCACGGTGCGCTTCGTGGTGTTCTTCTGCGAGCTTGTCCCGTCGAGGCTCACGTAGCCCACGCTGTTGGTGTACTGCACGCGCGTGTCGGTGCTCACGTTGAAGTGCCCCGTAGTGTCGATGGCCGAGGTGAAGAGCAGTCCTGCGTTAATCGACCAGTTGCCGTTGACGTTCTCCGGGCGCGTGGTACGTCCACCAGTCTCGGTGTCATAGGTCACGCGGTTGCTCACTTGGTTGCTCGTATTGGAGAAGTTGAAGTTGGCCATGATGGTCTTATACCGCTTCTGTATGTAGTTGTTGTAGAACACTCGGAGGTTGTTCGTGAACGATGGCTTCAGTCCAGGGTTACCCATCGTTATGTTGAGCGGGTCGCTGTCGTCCACGATGTCGAGCAGGTCGGTCATGCTCGGCTGGCTTGTAGAGCCGCGATAGCGCACCCGGAACTGGCTCACCTTCGATATTTTCCAACGGAAGTCGAGCGTCGGCGTAACGTTTACGACGGTGCGCACGGTGTCTGTCGACACGCCGTAGTAGCTTTGCACGAACTCCGTCCTCTGTGGCATGATGGTCACGCCGAAGTTCAGGTTGTACTTTTGGCGTATGATTCGCATCATCACCTGAATGTCGTGGATGTAGTTCTTGTATTCCGAATAGCGGCTAAGGTCGCTGTCGAGGTAGTCTTCAAACGGGTTTTCGAGCATCGTCAGGTAGCTGCCCCAGCCTCGGTATTCGGGCGAGAGGCCGTCGAAGTAGTCTTCGCCGAGGTTGCTGAAGTCGTATGTTGAGCGTTCGCTTCGTGTGTATTTGTATTGGAACTGATAGCTGAATTGCAGGTAAGTGGCTTTCATTATCGGCTCACTGTAAGTGGCTTTCACGCTGTAGTCCCAGTTTTTCTGCGGCGTTGTGTTAAAGCGGTTGGTCTGATAGGTGGAGTCCTCGCCAGCAGCATTGAGCGTCTTGTACAGGTGTACATTGTTGGTGCTCAGGCTCTTGCTTTCGCTTTCGCCATAGTTGCCAGTCATTTGCAACGTCACGTTGCGCCCCATTGAGTTGAGCTTGCGGTTAAGCGTGAGCGTACCGCCTACGCTCTTCGATTCGCTGTAGGTGATGCTCTTGTTTGTGTTGTAGTTCACGGCGAGCGAATCTTCGTCAAGCGATGCTATGGCATCGTCGCTAAGCGGATCGGACACGTAGTTGTAAGGGTCGTCGCTGAACGTCGCTGACGTGCTCGACGTAGTGCCGTCGCTCGTGGAGTATGTGAAGTTGGGGCGGAACATGATGGTGGTCATCGTGTCGGGCTTCCACTCAAGGCGCAGACGGGCATCCCAAGAGTTGCTACTCGAATAGCTCTGCGAGAGGCTGTTGGAGAACGATCCCTCCGTGCTCACGAAGTTTTCCGACGAGCTTTTCGTGCGCGAGTCGCCGTCATTGTGGTTCCATCGCAGGCTGGCGTCGAGCTTCAGCTTGTCCTTCTCTTCGTAGTTGAAGTTGACTCCGAGCATCTTCGACGACTGAAGTCCGCTGCGTCCGCGCCCAAAGCTGCCTCCTCGCCCGCCAAAACCTTGGTCGTTGGTGTTGTTGGCGTTGCCCATGCCAACCAGTCTCATCTTGCTGTCAAACTTGGCTATCATCGTGCGTGCCGCATAGCGGTCTTCGGTGCCGATGGCGAGGTCGGTGTTGGTGATGAGACCGTGGTTCATTCCTTTCTTGATGCCGAAGTCGAGTACCGTCTGTTCCTCGCCGTCGTCGATGCCCGAGATGCGCGAGAGGTCGCTCTTCTCATCGTATGACTTCACCTTATCCACTATCGAGGTGGGCAAGTTCTTTAGCGCCGTCTTCGTGTCGCCCGTCATAAACTCCTTGCCGTCCACGAGAATCTTCTTCACCTCCTTGCCGTTGATGGTGATGTTGCCGTCGTCGTCGATCTTCGCTCCGGGCAGACGCTTCACGAGTTCCTCCACCACCGAGCCTTCGGGTGTGCGGTATGCCGCAGCGTTATAGATGAAAGTGTCTTCTCGTGTGGTGACTTTCAGGGCCTGTCCCGTCACCGTTGTCTCCTTGAGTACCACTGCGTCGGTCTTCAGCGATATTGTTCCGAGCTGCACGTCCTTGCCATCGGCCACGGTGACGCTCGTCATGTGCGTCTTGTATCCGAGGCTCGACACTTGCAGCAGGTACTTGCCGTCCTGCGGGGCTTCTATGGAGAAAGCTCCGTTTGTGGCCGACGTCACGCCTTTCACAAGCGTGCTGTCGGTTTTCAGCAGCCTCACGGTCGTCATGGGTATGGCCTCCTTGGTGTCAGCCTCCACCACTGTGCCCTTAATTATGCGCTGGGCCGAGACGGAGACAAAAGCCGTTAATACGGCAATCAGCATGAGAAGTCGTTTCATCTTCTTTTTCGGTACGTTGGGGTTCTTGATACACTGCTATGACGTTAAAAATCCGAAAACGTTTAACGGGATGCCTACCATTACCGCATTAAGCCCAGCTTTTTGCACTCTTTGCGTCCCCTTGTTGCGACGACTTGTTGGGCTTTAAGGATTTTAAATTCCAAACCGCCGCCAATACCGATACATACTGTAATGTAGCACCGCAACAAATACCGCGTATCGGGGCTGCACACCACACAAGAAAAAGGTCTCGGGTTTTCTGAAAAAAGCTGACAAATGGAAATCACGAACCAGAGAGTGAACCCGTATTTTTGAGCCGCGATTTGGCAATTGTTGCAGCGCGAAATGCCAATTTATAATCAAAAACGAGCCGACCGATGCCCCTTCGGCCTGCATTTTGAGGCATATTGTGGCGCATTCCATGCCTAATCGCGAGGCAACGAGGCATTAAATGGCTGGCATTTAATGCCCCGTTGCTTCCCAATTAATGCCCCGTTGCGCAGCATTTCGCATGAAAAACACGCGCCATATAAGTACGTTTGGCCTTATATGCCTAACAATCAAGACTTTGACGAAACGGTCTTCAGAATCGCGTATTTGCGGCCAGCGGTCGTCTTGCGCGAAAAAAGCCCCGAAAATCGTGCTTAAATCGACTGAAAACGGAGGGAAAAACGGGCGGAAATCGCGGCGAGTTTTCTTTGCTTGCGCCTCGCGCGGGCGATGCGTCAGGGCTGCAGATGCCACACTGCGGCTCGGGCTTCAGCCTCCGTGGCGGGTGTCATCGCGCCGTTATGTGGAAGCAGCCCTGCTTCACCTCATACTTAACGTAGCATCGTCCTTGCCTGCGCATATCGCGAAGCACCTCGCTAAGCACCCACTTCAGCGTGTCGTTGCGCACGGCGCGGCGTGCAGGGCCGTCCGGATCTTCCACTGTCATGTAGCGATTGTAGCAGATGTCGAACGTCGTGCCATAGAGGTGGCAGCTGTTTTCGGTGGCGTTGACGTTGCGCCCGCGCAGTCTTGCCACGTCGTCCTTAGTGCGCAATACGCTCGTGACAATCACCTTGTGGAGCGGTATGCCCTTGATGTAGAGGCTGTCGAAGAAAGCCCGCCCCACGTCTTGCAGCAGTCCGGCGGCCTGCGGCACGAGATAGGGAATGCTGCTGCGCAGCGGATCAACGTGATAATAAGGGTTGCAGCCCATATATACCAGTTCGGCCATACGCTGTTCGGCCTCCTCACGTCCCTGCACGGGTGCGACCCCAATCCGGCGGGCGGCTTCGAGCTGCACGTCGTTGTTGTCGGGGAATGCGCCCTTGAAAGACGACACGCTGTATATCTTGTGCTTCACGGGCGTGCCGTCGGGAGCCACAAAGCGCGAGGCCACGGCCTGCCCATCGGCATTGGCGGGCGCACTTGGCATGGCGTTGGCCGCATTTCCTGCGATGCCGGCAAAGGCCAGTCGCCCAACGGACAGCACAATCACGGTGGCGGCATAGCCGCAGAGGAAGTTCTTCTTGGTCAGCTTAGGTATCTTCATCCGTCTCCTTATCTTTATTTTCTCGGCAAAGTTAATCAAAATCCCCGACAGATGCCCTCCACGGCACAGCCGACTTTTGCGCAAGGGGAGGCGCGGCCAAACTTTTCTCAAAAATGTTTGGGCAGGAAAAAGAAAGTATTTACATTTGCAGCAACTAAACCATCCACCTACCAGTGATGAAAAAAACAGGGACAAAGAAACCACCCACTCTCACAACTTTGACAAAGAGCAACGTGTGGGATGTTCAGGAAAGCGACATCTTCCGCATGTTGGAGTCCATCGACAAAGATGCAGACACGAAGAACAACGCACGGCATTACATCGACATCATGCGCACGGCGTTCACCATCGAGCAGCTCACGGACGACATGCCATCAACACGCAGCCGCTACGAGAAGCAAGGATACAAGGTGACCCACGTGAAACTGTCGGACGAAACGGGCGGCCTGTGGGCCGTGAAGAAACGCCCCATCGTGCGAGTGAGCGACCTGACATACGAGAACATACACCACATCACGGCGGCTAAGCTAATAGATGTGCTCGACCGCAACTTCGGAGGCGGATGGGACTCGCTCTCCCAGAGCATCAAGGACATAATAGAGAGCGGCTTCGACATATCCACCACCACCCTGCCCAAGGACAGGCTGCACAAGCCCGGAGGCATGTATGAGAAGAAAGTGGCCGACGGATACGACGTGCTCGAAGTGCAAAAGGGCACATGGGTGGAGGCCATCTTTGCCAAAACAAAGCCCGAGGCGGAGAAACCGAGGCTGACGCTGCAAGCGAAAAACAATGAAGACCTGCCTGAGGACGACGACTTTGCGGCGAACGACGAGGACGACGACGTGATGGAAGAGCCGACGGAGTTTAGCGACGACGACATCACGGAAGACAATTATCGCACGACATTCGAGATAGACGGCGACCCGGAGGAGGAAGCCGGGAACCTATCGGACTTCGACACTGACGACTGAACAATCAGAAAACAGGCACGGACGGGCATCAAGACAACGCCAGCCCGTGCCTGTCGCTTTTACCGAAAGGGCAAAAGAACACGGGGAAAGGATAACCATCACACCCTTGGCGGAAAGCGTTCCGCAGGAGCTTTATCAACAACTAAAAACTGTCTTATGAATATTCCTTACGTATTTTGGATCATTCCACTGGCGGCGGCGGTGGCACTGGGCATGGCTTGGGCTTTCTTCCGCCAGATGATGAGGGAGGACGAGGGCACTCCGCGTATGCGCGAGATAGCCGGTCACGTGCGCAAGGGTGCCATGGCCTACCTCAAACAGCAATATAAAGTGGTGGCCAAAGTGTTTGTGGTGCTTGCGCTGCTGTTCGCGTTCATGGCCTACGTGCTCAATGTGCAGAACCCCTGGGTGCCGTTCGCGTTCCTCACGGGCGGCCTCTTCTCCGGCTTGGCGGGATTCCTTGGGATGAAGACCGCCACCTATGCCTCGGCACGCACAGCCAATGCGGCACGCAGCGGACTTGACCGTGGACTGCGCATAGCCTTCCGCAGCGGCGCGGTGATGGGACTTGTGGTCGTCGGCCTTGGCCTGCTCGACATCGCCCTGTGGTTCCTCATCCTCAACGCAGCCTACGACGGACAGCCATCGGCACTCGTCACCATCACCACCACCATGCTGACGTTCGGCATGGGAGCATCAACGCAGGCTCTCTTCGCCCGCGTTGGCGGCGGCATCTACACCAAGGCCGCCGACGTGGGGGCTGACCTCGTGGGCAAGGTGGAGGCAAACATACCCGAAGACGACCCGCGCAACCCTGCCACCATTGCCGACAACGTGGGCGACAACGTGGGCGACGTGGCCGGAATGGGAG
>CAZURD010000032.1:0-16641 GCA_964623445.1 uncultured Prevotella sp.
CCGCCTTTAGGTCATACTTCCTGATGTACTTCTGCCACATGTCCTGCAAGTTTGCAGGGCAGATGATGAGCGTGCTGGCGGCAAAAGCCATCTCATACACCTTGGCAATGGCGCAGGCGGTGATGGTCTTGCCCAATCCCACCACGTCGCCAATCATCGCCCCGCCGCGCTTGTCGTTGTTCAGGTTCTTCGCCGCTATCTTCACGGCGTTTTGCTGGAACTCAAACAGGTCGTGCATGAACTCAGGCGAAAGCGTGAACTCCTTGATGCCGCTGCGTGCCTCCTGGCTCAGGTAGTAGGCCATCATCAGGTAAATATAATAAGGTGGCATGGGCCTGTCGCCCGCCCAGCTCTCGTCTATTATACGCGCAAGTTCCTCTGTTATGTCAAGGCAGAACCGTTCGTCCCAGCGGTCGTCAAACCACCGTGCCAGCTTCTTCGCGCTGTCGCTGTCGCCAAACTCGGCGTTCAGCTCGCCTTGTTTGGTCAATCCGGCATACGTCAGGTTGCTGCTGCCCATGATGGCCTGAATCTTGTTGAAGTTGTCGTCGGGTCGGTGGGCAAGGTAGAGCTTGGCGTGCAGCGGCTCTTTCAGATACAGCTTGACGCACACTTTGCCCTCCTTCAGCTGCGCGGACAGTCGGCGCAAAGTCTGTTCGTCGTCGGCGGAAGGCAGCCCCAACAGGAGTTGTCTCCTGAAATCCTCGGCAATCTGCCGCTTGCAACGCTGGGCGTATTCCGCATCGGGCAAGGTTTCCTGCCGCGAATAAAGTCCGCGTATCAGCTCCTCGTCGGGGCGGTGCATCCCGATCAGCAGGCGGCAATGCCTCATCGTGCGCTTGTCATTCTCGTAAACATAATCGCCGGGCAGCTTGTCCACCTGCTCCACTATCAGGTTCCAGCCGCGCAGGTTGAAGTATCCCACGCAGAAATCGACGCGCTTCACGCCGGCATTCTCGATGATGCCGCGAAGCCCTTCGGTAAATTTTACGTCTATGTTGTCGTATATCCTCGCCATTTATCTCTTGGTAAGAGATATACACAAACAGATTAATGCCTGTAAATCAACAGGTTGCTTTGGGTGAACAGGCGGAGTTGTTCAACAAATCCGCATGATTTGGTAAACAATTACGCGCGAAATGTTTTTCATTTCACATCATAAATCAATGTGAAACAATGGGTTTTGCGATATTTTTGCGTACATTTGCCATACATATATAACTCTTACCAAGAGATATAGATTTCTGGGAAATGTCTCCCAGTCGGCTCTTTCTATATGCGCATGGCTGCGAAATGTCGACGACAACACAGGCGAATGACGGCAAACAATCAAAAAAAGGTCGCAACCAGTGACTGGCTGCGACCTTCTTATCTTTTGGTCTATTTGACTTAATTATCCATTGTGCGGTTTGCGAGTGTCAAGTTGACCAGCATCTGGTACTTGCTGAACTGTTCAGGCGTGAGGATGTGCCTCATGTTCTTCAAGTCCTTCTCCACTGCACCGTCGAGCAGAGCCTTGCGCTCGCTTCCTTGTGCCTCTGCTGCGGTCTTCACGTTGTCGCGGTAGATGCGGTTGAGAGCCTCAACAGTGTTCATCTGGGCGGTGGTCAGTCCCAGTGTCTCGGCCAACCGGCGGACATTATAGTTCAGGTCGTACACCTTTGCATCGACACTGTTGTCGTCCGCTGACTTGCTGGCTTCGCCAGCCACTTCGTTACCTGCGAATGTCACGCTCATGCTAAGCACGGCCATGACTGTCATAAACAATCTTTTCATTCTTGTTACCCTTTCTTCTTTTTACGTTCTACTTACTTACTACTTTCAAACAATTCGCTAATTGTTTGTTTCCGTTTGTTATCCTTTTGACGATGCAAAGGTAGGCAAAGTTTAGTCTCCTGCCAAGGTTTTGCCCCTACTGTGTGCGCAAACAGTAACTTTTATTGACACAAGTCAAATAAACATTAGGTTTCATGTGTACTTTGCACGGCTTCATTATTTGGCAGAAAGGGTAGGGGCGTTAAGCGGGGCATTCAGTGGCAACCGATATATAATAAAGAGGTGCGGGAAAGTCCCGCTAAGCCCAAATGCACATTTTTGCCCCCGCGCAAGGCATATAGCGAAGCCTATCTGGCGGCCTCAGCGCAACGCATTGGCATTCAACGGTTTGCAAAACCTGCCTCGTTGGCATCCAATAAGGCATTAATTGGCCTGCAATAAGGCATTAATTGCGATGCAACGAGGCATTAAATGCACGGCAACGAGGCATCCGTTGCAACGCAACGAGACTACGGCCAAATTTGGAGGGCAAGGTTGCCCACTTCCAACATGACTTTAGCCCCTGCCGCGTTGCACAAAATGAAGCCGCGCAAAGCAGGGGTAGGGCAGAGCCGACAGGCAGGGGCGGCAGAGGCGTTGCAGCCGAAGATGTTATGAAAAAAATATGCAATTTATGACAAATCGGCGAGCAAGCGCAAACTGCCGTTAAGCCCTTTAGACGTTGTGTTAATTTGAAACAAAAGAGACAGACAAAATGTCAGTGTCACATTTTTTGCCTCTATATTTGCACCACAAATTACAGAAAGTACAAAAGATAAGTAACAATGAGCATCAGTATGAAAAAGATTTCAAATTACGTGCTCCCGGTTGTGTGCGTAGCAGCAATCGCGCTTTCCGTGGCAGCATTCAGCAAGGCCGGTGCCGCCACGACAGCGGGTCAGCCGGCAAGTCAACCAGCCGCTCAGCCTGCACCGCAAATGGCAGGCCAGCCCGTGGACTTGACGTATGCAGCGCAAAAGGCTCTTCCGTCGGTAGTCCACATAAAATATGTGCAGAACAGCAAGGTGAAGACGGTGGAAGTGGAGAGCGACCCGTTCAGCGACTTCTTCAGCGACCCGTTCGGCGGCTTCTTCGGACGGGGAAACAGCGGGACGAGGAAACGCCAGGTGCAGACACCGAAGCGCACTGCCACAGGCTCGGGCGTGATAATCTCGGCAGACGGATACATCGTGACCAACAACCACGTGGTTGACGGCGCGGACGAACTGACCGTGACGCTCAACGACAACACCGAGCATTCGGCGCGAATCATAGGAGCTGACAAGACCACCGACCTCGCACTCATAAAGATAGACGGCAAGGATCTGCCCGCAATCACGATAGCCAGCAGCGACGACATCAAGGTGGGCGAATGGGTTCTCGCCGTGGGCAACCCTCTGGGACTTAACAACACCGTCACCGCCGGCATCATCAGCGCAACGGCACGCTCGCTCGGGGCAAACGGCGTGGAGTCGTTCATTCAGACCGACGCGGCCATCAACGCGGGCAACTCCGGCGGCGCGCTCGTCAACACGCGCGGTGAACTCGTGGGCATCAACGCAATGCTCTATTCGCAGACAGGCTCTTTCAGCGGATACGGCTTTGCCATACCCACCACTATAATGAATAAGGTGGTGGACGACCTGAAGAAGTATGGCACGGTGCAGAGGGCTATGGTCGGCATCATGGGAATGAACGTGAAAGACTACGTTGACTTGCAGAAGGACGAAGGCAAGGACGTTGACCTCGGAACGATGGAGGGCATCTACGTGAGCGAGGTGACGGAAGGCGGTGCTGCCGCCGAGGCCGGAATAGCCAAGGGCGACGTGATCGTGGCCGTGGACGGCACAAAGGTGACGCGCATGGCCGAACTTCAGGAGATAATAGCCACAAAGAAGCCGGGCGACAAGGTGCAACTCACCTATATGCGCGACAAGAAGAAAGTGACGAAGACCGTCACTCTGAAGAACGAGCAGGGCACGGTGAGCGTGGTGAAACATGCCGACCTCGACGTGCTGGGGGCTAACTTCCGCGAAGTGACGGACGAGCAGAAGCGTCATCTCGGAATAAACTATGGCCTGGAGGTGACAAAGGTGAACAGCGGCAAGCTGAAAGATGCCGGCGTCAACCCGAAGTTCATCATACAAAAAGTGAACGACAAGCAGATTGCCACGATTGAGGACTTGCAGGATGCGGTGAAAGAAGCGTCTACCAGCAAGGAACCGGTGCTCTACATACAGGGCATCAACCCGACCGGCACGAAGGGTTACTACGCTGTGCCGTTGCAAGACAATTGACGGCACGGGGCTGAAGCCAAGCGGCAAGACCGCAAAAAACACGCCGGCGCAGGACACGGAATCCTGCGCCGGCGTGCGCTTTTTACGCTGAAAACTTTTTTAGGAACTGTTTTTGAAATTCTGCAAAAAGTTTTTCACGTGGCTTTGTGCTTCCGTTTTCGTGCGTGGCTTGGGCGATTTCTTGGCCATTTTCGCTTCCGTGCTTCGCCAGATAGCCCGCTGTTTTCCTCGTCACGGAAGCGCAACTGCCTCAAAAACTCACCCCAACTCATCGCACGATAAATTCAAAACAGTTTCTTAGGGAAAGATTTGGGAAAGATGAAAATAATCCCTATCTTTGCAAGAACTACAAATCCCCACGCTCCATGAGACAACTTAAGATAAGCAAATCGATCACAAACAGGGAAAGTGCCTCGCTTGACAAGTATTTGCAGGAGATTGGCAAGGAGGAGCTTGTCACTGTGGAAGAGGAGGTAGAACTGGCTCAGAGAATCAAGAAAGGCGACAGGAAAGCCTTGGAGAAGCTCACACGCGCCAACCTCCGGTTTGTGGTCTCGGTGGCAAAGCAATACCAGAACCAAGGGCTGAGCCTGCCCGACCTCATCAACGAGGGCAATGTGGGACTGATAAAGGCGGCCGAGAAGTTCGACGAGACGCGAGGCTTCAAGTTCATCTCGTATGCAGTGTGGTGGATAAGGCAAAGCATACTGCAAGCCATCGCGGAGCAAAGCCGCATTGTGCGCCTGCCGCTCAACCAGATTGGCTCCGTGAACAAGATTAACAAGGTGCTCAACAAGTTTGAGCAGGAAAACGAACGCCGCCCCTCAATAGAGGAAATATCGGAGGAAGTGGACCTGCCGGAGGACAAGGTGGACGACGCTCTGAAGGTGAACACTCGCCATGTGTCCGTGGATGCACCCTTTGCCGAAGGCGACGACAACAGCCTGCTCGACGTGCTCGTGAACAACGACGCTCCGATGGCCGACAAGTCGCTCGTGCTCGAATCGCTCAGGGCGGAGATAAACACCGCGCTGAAAGACCTCAACGAGCGCGAACGTAACGTGATTGAGGCGTTCTTCGGCATCAACCAGCCGGAAATGACCCTCGAAGAGATTGGCGCAAAGTATGGACTGACGCGCGAGAGGGTGAGGCAGATAAAGGAAAAGGCCATAAGGCGGCTGCGCAACAGCACGAAGAACAAGATTCTGAAAGCGTACCTCGGGCAGTGAGCGCGGGTGGAAAATATGCGACACAAAAATTGAACAGGCAAAAGATAACAGACAGGAATGAACTTAACCAAGACCATTGCGGCAGCCATGCTCGCTCTGCTGGCAGTGTCGGCAAACAAGGCTGAGGCCAAGGGCAAGGTGATTCCTTGCGCCTATATGTTCGGCTTCTCGGCCTCGTTTACGGACTCTGTGGTGTATTTCACCAACGTGCAGAAAGTGGACAGCGTGTGGTATGACAAGAGTTCAAAGGCACTCTTGGGACGCGAGAACTATTCGTTGCAGCTCAAAAACTACTTGGCAGGACAGATGAACATGCCGAACAGGACGTGTCTCGTGGTGTTCGGACTGACGAGAAAGGATGCAGAGAAAAAGTTCTTGAAGATGAAACGCCTCTACACAGGAAAGAGCAAAGGCGGCTATGAAGTGAGATCCATTGACGAATCGTCGTTCAAGTTCTTGCCGATAGACATGGGCTATGTGGAAGACTCCACGCCGCTTGAAGCTCCCGAGAAGCCCCAGGGAGAGCCTGGCCCCGGTGCCGGCGGCCCTCCTCCGGGCGGCCCTGGCGGTCCAAGGTGATGGGCGTGTCGAAGCCAATGACGGCAGGCAACGTGGAAACAGAGCGCATATTCAGCATTGCAGGACTTAGGTTCTGCGTTCGTTTTGCGGAGGGACAGACCAACTCGCTTGGTCTTGTCCCTCCGCTTGTAGTGTTTGAGGCAGGGGCTGACGGCACTGCACCGATGCTGTGGTTTGACGTGGACGACACCGTTAAGCCCGTGAGTGGGGCTGTGCTTCTTAGGACGTTTGCCACGGGAAACGGGGACACCTTGGTATTTACGACGGAGAATCCGCAGGGCTACCAATTCGTCATACGCGACTTGAAAGGGCGCGACTGCTGCCTGCTTGTGGCCGACAAGGACTTTTCGCACTGCCGGTGCGCTCTGAACGGGACGCAGACAATGCGGGCTTTCGGGCTGAACAACGCCTTGATGCTGGCCTACGCCTACGCGGTTTGCCGCCACGATGCCCTCCTGCTGCACGCCTCCTGCACAGTATGCGACGGAAAGGCTTATGCTTTCACGGCACGGAGCGGCACGGGCAAGAGCACGCACACGGGACTTTGGATGGCTCACGTGGAGGGAACGGAACTGCTCAACGACGACAATCCTGTGGTGAGGGTGGTCGGGGGCAGGCCAATGGCCTTTGGCTCGCCGTGGAGCGGGAAGACACCGTGCTACCGCAACGCCTCCGCTCCGCTCGGGGCGGTGGTGAGAATAGAACGGGCGGAGGCGAATCGCGTGGAGAAATCGGCTCCGACAGCGGCTTTTGCGACGCTGCTGGCATCGTGCTCTATGATGAAATGGGACAGGGACATCAACGAATGCGTGTGCAGGACGATTGAGGCGATTGTCGAGACAACGCCCGTATATGTGTTGCACTGCCTCCCGAACAAGGAGGCTGCCGTGGTGTGTCACCAACAGATCGCAAGATGAGGAGAGTGGAAATACCCAATGCGGCATTGCTTTCGGAAGTGACGCGGCTCGTGGCGGAGGGACACAGGGTGACAATCCCGCTCCGGGGGACGAGCATGAGGCCTTTCCTTGAAGGCGATCGCGACAAGGCCGTGCTTGCGCCGGCGGCCTCGCTCCGTGTGGGCGATGTGGTGCTGGCGGAGATTGCGCCGGGGAAGTATGTGCTGCATCGCATCGTGCGCATCGCGGGGGAGAGCGTCACGCTGCTTGGCGATGGGAATATGGTCCCGGAACGCTGTGCGCGTGGCGACATCAGGGCTGTTGCCTCGGCTTTCATCAGAGGGCGGCGACAACGCCAATGCTCCACGACGGGACTGCGCTGGCGGGCTTACTCGTGGCTGTGGATGCGGCTTCGCCCGCTGCGCCGTTATCTGCTGTATATATACAGGCACTTAAAGGGCGGCCAATGAGTTTATGCCAATTACGCGGTTGCCCCAAGAAAGGCATGAACCAATGGTGGATGTACACCTCCAACGGGTTGAGATTGTGAATTGCAGAATATTCCTAACCATAATGTTATACGAATGAGAACGAAGAATGGTTTTACGCTTCGCAATGTGTGCGGAGAAAAGTTGATAGTGCCGGAGGGCGAGGAGAACATCGATTTCTGTAGCATCGTGAGCCTCAATGGCTCTGCCGCATATCTGTGGGAAAAGGTGAATGGCGCGGATTTCGACTGCGAACGGCTTGCCAGTCTGCTCGTGGAGGAATATGAAGTGGATTTCGACACGGCTCTGGCCGATGCAAAGGAAATAGCATCGGAGTGGAAGAACATCGGCATTGCCGAATGATTATCCCCGCCGCGCAGGTGTCGTTGTGGGCTGTATGAAATGGCATCGGCCAATCCCGGCATTTGGGATTGGCCGATGCCATGCTGTTTGTGTCGTCTAAAGTGTGGCGGAGGATTATCCAAAATCGCCCATTATGCTGCCTGGTGCTTGTGGGCAGAGGCGGTCGTGAAGCCCGCCGCAAACCGCCATGATGTCTTTCGCGACAGCGGTTGGCGGCTTGTGGCTATCGAAGTTTCCACCAACTTTTCTTTTTGCTCTTGCTGCTCGTTGTCTCGTAGGGGTTTGCGGAGCTGCCTGTTTCGGCCTCGGCAATCATGTCGTTCCATGAAAGTCCCTTGCTGATCATCCTGTAAATGGTCCACCAGTCGGGCAGGCCGCCCAAGCAACGGTCGTCGATGAAGAGGTCGGCCTTTATCTTGCGACTGAAGTGCTGGTTGTTCTTGAGCGTCTCTTCGGGATAGTCGCGGTTGACAGCGTAGAACTCAACGCCCCTCTCTCTGCACCATTCGACAGCCTCCTGAAGCATTTCCCCCTCGCGGACAGACCACAAAATCAGCTGGTGGCGGTCATCGATGAGCCTCTTGAGGGTCTCTATGGCGAAAGGACGTTCTTCCCCAATCTCCGGATAACGGTG
Source organism: uncultured Prevotella sp. (assembly GCA_964623445.1). Taxonomy (GTDB): domain Bacteria; phylum Bacteroidota; class Bacteroidia; order Bacteroidales; family Bacteroidaceae; genus Prevotella. The sequence continues at coordinate 8,302 of CAZURD010000032.1, forward strand.
CTCAACGATGGTGCCATCGAAGTCTACTGCAATCCTCATTTCTTGATGGAGTCGTCTTCCTTTTTGCCGTAGCGACTGTTGGCATAGCTGCCGTAGCTGTTGTAGCCTGTGTATCGGCCATAACGGCTGTACTTGCCGTAGCCGTAGTAATAGCCATACTTCTTCTTCGACATGTCAATGCCATTGAGCACGATGCAAAGGTTGGTGAGCTTCTTTTCGTCTGCAAGGTCGTTGAGATACTTGAAGCTCGACTTCGCTGTGTAGTCTGCACGGCATACGACAGCGGTCACATCGGCCAGCTTGTCAATTTGCAGCGTGTCGCTCACGAGGCCGAATGGCGCAGTGTCCATGATGATATAGTCGTAGACTTTCTTCAAGTCTTCGATTATTTGGCACAGCGTTTTGCTTGCAAGCAGCTCTGTGGGGTTGGGCGGAATCGGGCCGGCGAACATCAGGTCGAGGTTTTCGTTCACCCCCGACGGGCGTATCTGCCTCTTTATTTCGTCCAAGCTCACTTTGTCTTTGGGCAGCAGCGGCGTTATGCCTGCTGTGCTGTCGGAAATCCCGAACAGGTGGCCGAGGGCGGGCTTGCGCACGTCGAGACCCATTAGCAACACCCGCTTGCCAAGAAGCGCAAAGCTCATCGACAGGTTTGCCGCGTTGAACGTCTTGCCTTCGCCCGATGTGTACGACGTGAACAGAATCACTTTCTGTCCCTCTTTGAGCATGAATTGGATGTTTGTGCGCATGGAACGGTAGATTTCGTCTATCTGGTCGTTCCTGTTTTCATGCACAACGATGCCTGCGTGGCCCTTCGCTGTTTCGCTTGCCAGGGCCACATCGGCTATTATTGGTATGTTCGTCAGCTTGGCAATGTCGTCGTGTCCCTCGATCTTGTAGCGCATCAGCTGCATGACGTACAGCACGAGCAGGGGCAGTCCGAGGCCTATCACAAGGGCGGCGAGCATGATTATGCTGCTTTTGGGACTTACTTTGCCCATGTACACAGGGTCGTCGATAAGTTTTCCGTTGTCAGCCGTGGCCGCGAGTGATATGGAGTTCTCCTCGCGCTTCTCCAGAAGCATGAGGTAAAGTCCGGACATCACCTCCTGCTGGCGGCCGATTTCGGTGAGAACGCGCTCCTGTTCGGGTGTGCTGGCTATGCGGCTCTTGTAGACAGCGTATTGGCTTTCGATGCTTTGCAACTTTATTTGCGAACTTGTCTTGGCCTGTTTCAGTGCAATGCGCAGGCTGACTTGCAGCTCGTCGAGCGTGCTCGTGAGCGTCACCACTTGCGGAGCAATCTCCGAAGCGGCGTGGAGCAGGGTGTTGCGCTCGAGCACCGTCTGGTTGAACTTGTTGATGAGAGCCTGCGAAGCGGCATCGTCGAGGCCGATGTTGGAGGGTATTATCTGGTATTTGTTGGCCGGGTTGTCGATGTATTCGCTAAGATAGTTGAGCAGTTCTATCTGCGATTGGGCTTCGGCCTGCTTCTCTGCGTACTGGCTTGCCTGCGTGAGCGTCTCCGTGGCATCGAGCCTCAGCTGCGTGAGGTTGTGCTTGCGCTTGTAGCTTTCGAGGTCGCCTTCGGTCAGACCAAGTTCGTTGTTGATTTTTTCGAGGCGTTCGTTGATGAACTCCTCGGTCTTCATTGCAATCTCATTTCTTGTCTGCGTTGGCCTGTCTGTTGTAGCAAATGACGAGTTGTCGGAGGAAATTGTCAGCCCTTTCAGCATCCAAGTCGTTCACAGTGATTTGCGCAATGGTCGTCGTTTTGGATGTGGGACTTACCGAAAGGCTCGAAATGTAGTTGTTTGCCACGGCTGTTATGGGGCGTATTGTCACCAGAATCGCCGGATGTTCTTCTGCGGTCGGCAGGCTGTAGAGGTTCGGCGTGAAAGTCAGCGTGCCCGCGTAAGTCTCCACTTTAGCAGGAAGCGTGTCGAAAGAGGCCGTGAAAGGCTTCTCGGGGTCGTCTGTATCGTTGGTGTAGACAATGCCCTCTACTTCGTATTTGCCGCCGGATTGCGATATTCTCATCTCCACTTTGGTCGCCCGCCTTATGAGGTTAGCGTCGTCCATGCGCGCCACTCCGGCAGAGTCGAGGTCTACTGTGACGGGTTGCCGCTTGTATATGAGCTGGTCTTTGATTCGTCCTTCTATCTTGTATTCGGTGTAAAGCTTCAGGTCTTTCACCGTTTCACGTGCCAAAACGACCGTCCGAAGTATCTCAACCTCATTGTCAATGCCCGTGCTGTTTGAGATGAAGCCGAGGTCTTGCATGTTGGACAGGAGCTGTCCGCTGCCTCTCGACTGTGAGTTGGTTTGGTCTTTTATCAGCACTTTGGCTGACATTTGGTAGACAGGGCTTTTATATCTGAGGTAGAATACGGCTCCACACAAGAATACTACCACACAGACAAGAGGAACCATTTCCAGTTGAGCACGAACATCATAAGGAGCATCTTGATGTCGAACGATGACTCTTGCCCCTTGCTTGCAGCGTTCTCTCCGTTGTCGATATTCTTCAGGTCGTTTGTGTCCATTGCGCTTTATTGTTGTTGTCCATTGCGGCAGGCTGTCTGTCCGATGGCGCGTGTTGTTGTGATGGTTAAGTCTTTGGGTTGGTGTTACGTGTTCCGTTGTGTCGTGTTAGAGTGAGAGCAAATATTGGCCGTACCCGTTTTTAGCCATTGGGGTGGCCAGTTTGTGCAGTTGTTCGCGCGTGATCCAGCCTTGGTTGAAGGCAATTTCCTCTATGCAGGCTATCTTCAGGCCCTGCCTTTTCTCTATCACCTCAATGAAAGTGCTGGCTTCCGAGAGGCTGTCGTGCGTCCCGGTGTCAAGCCATGCGAAGCCTCGCGGGAGCGTTTGCAGCTTCAGTTGCCGTCCTTCGAGGTATTTTTGGTTTACGGAGGTTATCTCAAGTTCGCCCCGAGGACTTGGCTTTATGGACTTGGCGATGTCCACAACACTGTTGGGATAGAAGTAAAGCCCCACCACGGCATAGTTTGACTTTGGGTTCGCGGGCTTTTCTTCGATGCCGATGCAGTTGCCGTCGGCATCCATCTCAGCCACCCCGTAACGCTCCGGGTCGCTGACGTAATATCCGAAAATGGTGGCCAGTCCGCCTTTCTCTGCATTGTCGACGCTTTGGCGCAGCATTTTTGTGAATCCGTTGCCATGGAATATGTTGTCGCCAAGCACGAGGCACACCGCATCATTGCCGATGAACTTCTCGCCTATGATGAACGCCTGTGCCAATCCGTCGGGCGAGGGCTGCTCTGCATACTCGAACCTCACGCCAAGCTCGCTCCCGTCGCCGAACAGCCGCTTGAACCCCGGCAGGTCGTGTGGGGTGCTGATAATCAGAATGTCCCTGATGCCTGCAAGCATAAGCACCGATACGGGATAGTAAATCATCGGCTTGTCGAAAATAGGGAGAAGCTGCTTGCTTATGCCCTTCGTAATTGGGTAGAGGCGAGTGCCACTGCCACCCGCTAACACTATTCCTTTCATGTTAGTTATGTTAGTGCGATATAGTATGAATCTCTTTCGCCTGCAAAGGTAATCGTTTTTTTTCGTAACGCAGGTTATTTTGTGTTGAAAAACATTCCGTTGTCGGGGTTTTTGCTTAACTTTGCAACCGATGTAACAATCATATACATAGGCTATGGCTGATTGTCCAGGGGTTTTGGTGATGTTTTCGCGCCATGCCCGCATGGCAGGCCAGAAGCCGCGAAAGCAATATAAACAATGAATATCATATCTAAAATCTTTTCTCGAAAAGACTCTGGCGAGACGAGGACAGGCGGCATGGAGGATTTTATGACGCTTATACGTGTCTACTTTCAGGCTGCCATCGCCTCGGAAGTGGGCATAACCAATCTCGCCATGCTTCCCGACATGCGCGTGTTCAAGGCCACGCTCCACGTCCCCACGGTCAACAACAAGCTCGGCGTAGGGGAAAAATCGCGCTGCAAGGCCATGCTAAAGGACATGTATTCCATGAACGACGCTTTCTTCCGTGAGATAGACCAGAGCGTTCACCGTCGTTGCCGCAAGTTGCAGGACGTGCAGCCATATCTGATACAGTTCCAGGGATTCTCCCAAGAGGTAGTCATGCTCATGGGAAACCTTATGAAATTCAAGTTGCGCCTGCCGTCGTTCATGGGCAAGGTGCTTTATTCGATGACGGAGAAGGCCGTTGACCAGATTTTCACCAAGAACGATTACAAGGATCCGAGCGTGATGAAGGCCGTCGTGGACGTGAGGGAATACTCGCGCCGCCTTGGCTTCTCGCAGAAGTGGATAACCGATTTCGTGCATCGTGTGGTGATGCTTGCCAAGAAAGAGCCTCGTCCGGGCAACGACAGCGGAAAGTAGGAAACGCTCCCGTTGCGCCTTTGTCCGGTGCTTATGGCTTTGTTGCCGGTGTCAGCTTCGGCGCGGGCGGGTGGCAGTCGCGGAAGTGGCTGCATTGCAGGCTTGCTGTGATGCTGCCGCTCAGTGTTCGTTGGCGACAGGGCGACGGTGCGTCGGGTTAATTTAAATTAAATAAAAGCGGTGTGCAAACGCCGTTAGCAAGGTTTTCGATAACTTTGCGAGAAATACACCAAGAATGACTCTCGACGAGCAGACCCTTGCCGATTTTCAGTCACGTGTGAGGCTGTTGGTGGCTCACTGCCGCCAACTCCAACAAGAGAACGCCTGGCTGCGGGTTCAATTGGAGCAAGCGAGGGACGACAATCAAGGCTTGCACGACAATCTTGAAAGGCTTAGGAGCGACTACGATGCGCTAAAGACTGCAAGGATGCTCGCCGTGGCAGATGACGACATCGAGGGTGCAAAGCGGCGCATAGCCGCCTTGATTAGGGATGTCGACAGGTGCATGGCCATATTGGCCGAGCAGCAATGAGACGCAAGAGATGACAGGAAAGGAAAGCGAGAAGTTCCACATAAGGCTCCATGTGTACGACGAAGACATCGATGTGGCCATCGACCGCAAGGATGAGGAGTACTATCGAGCCGCCGCCAAGCTCATAACAGAGCGGTATGGCACCTACGCGCAGATATTCATGGGGCACAGGAGCGACCACACAATCGCCCTGATGACACTCGTGGACATCGCGATGCGATACCAGAAAGAACGTCAGCGCAACGACACTGCCCCCATCTATGACATTCTCATGCAGCTCAACGCCGAAATGGCCACAGTCCTTGAAGAGGGCGAATGAGAATGCAAACCAATTATATATATTAAAAGTAACATGGGTACAATAGGTACAATAATCGTTGCCGTCGCCGCGCTTCTGGTAGGTGGGGTGGCAGGATATATCGTTTTCCGATATATACTCAAGGGCAAATACAATGAGATGGTGCAGGCTGCCGAAAAGGAAGCCGAGGTGATCAAAGAGAAAAAGATGCTTGAGGTGAAGGAAAAGTTCCTCAACAAGAAAAGCGAGCTGGAGAAAGAGGTGCGCGTTCGCAACCAGCACATACAGCAGAGCGAGAACAAACTCAAGCAGCGTGAAATCTCACTGAACCAGCGTCAGGAGGAGCTTGGGCGTCGAAAGAGCGACCTTGACAGCCAGCAGGTGCGCATCGACAACGAGAAGAAGCTCATTCAGATGCGCCATGAGGAGCTGGAGAAGATGCAGCTCCAGGGGCGCGAGAAGCTCGAAGAGCTGTCGGGGCTTTCTGCCGAGGAGGCCAAGCAGCGTCTTGTGGAGTCAATGAAAGACGAGGCCAAGGCCGATGCCCAGAGCTATATCAACGAAATAGTGGACGAGGCGAAGCTCAACGCCAACCAGCAGGCGCGCAAGATCGTCATCCAGACCATCCAGCGCGTGGCCACCGAGACCGCCATAGAGAACAGCGTGAGCGTGTTCCACATAGACAATGACGAGGTGAAAGGCCGCATCATAGGCCGTGAGGGGCGCAACATACGTGCCCTGGAGGCCGCCACGGGAGTGGAGATTGTGGTCGACGACACGCCGGAGGCAATCGTCATCAGCGCATTCGACCCCATCCGGCGCGAAGTTTGCCGCCTTGCCCTCCACCAGCTCGTCTCCGACGGCCGCATACATCCCGCCCGAATAGAGGAGGTAGTGCAAAAGGTGAAGAAGCAACTCGACAATGAAATCATCGAGACCGGCAAGCGCACGGCCATCGACCTCGGCGTGCATGGGCTGCATCCGGAGCTGATTCGCATCATAGGAAAGATGAAATACCGCAGCTCCTATGGCCAGAACCTGCTCCAGCACGCCCGCGAGACGGCCAACCTCTGCGCCGTCATGGCTTCGGAGCTTGGACTTAACCCCAAGAAAGCAAAGCGGGCAGGACTTCTCCACGACATAGGCAAGGTGCCCGACGAGGAGAGCGAGCTGCCCCACGCACTCTATGGGGCAAAGATTGCGGAGAAGTACAAGGAGAAGCCCGACATCTGCAACGCAATCGCCGCCCACCACGACGAGTGCGAGATGAACACGCTGCTTGCCCCAATCGTGCAGGTTTGCGATGCCATCAGTGGCGCACGTCCGGGCGCACGCCGCGAGATTGTGGAGGCATACATCAAGCGTCTCAACGACCTTGAAGCCATAGCGATGAGCTATCCCGGCGTCACCAAGACCTACGCCATACAGGCCGGACGCGAGTTGCGCGTCATTGTGGGCGCAGACAAGATGGACGACGCACAGACCGAAGCCCTTTCCGGCGAGATAGCCAACAAGATTCAGAACGAGATGACCTATCCTGGTCAGGTCAAGATAACCGTGATTCGCGAGACGCGCAGCGTCGCTTACGCAAAGTAAGAGGTTGTCTTGCCTTTGTCAAACCAATCCCGCGCAGAGTAGAACTTCCACTCTGCGCGGATTCTTTTTGTGCAAAAGGGTAGGGGCTACCGTCAAGTGGGGAGGGCGAGGTTGCGCACTTCCAGCATGGCGGTAGCCTCGCCGCATTGCGACGAGTGCCTCGTTGCAATGCAATCAATGCCTTATCGCAGTGCAATTAATGCCTCGTTGGAGGCCAACGAATGCCTTATTGCGTGGCAATAAGACAGCTTTCGTAAATCGTTGCATACCAGTGTGTTGCGAAGAAACGTCTGGGTGGGCTTCGCTGTATGCTTTGTGCAGGGCGAAGTTGTGAGTTTTGGCTGGGCGAGATTTTCCCTGCTCCTCGTTCCTTGCTTTATATGTCAGTTGTCGCCGAATGCTCCATTCTTTTTTCATACATTACGCAAGATGATGCAACGAAAGGTTTAATGTAAGTTAAATAATGAGTTTTTATGCAAAAAAAACGATTCTATAAATCCTGAATTACCTTTGCGTGTGAAAATAAATAAAACGAAAGAAAATGAAAAGAATCGCATTGTCGTTACTCCTCGCCTTTTGGGGCATTGTTTTCTGCATGGCGCAAGAATTGCAGGATGTGGTCTACTTGAAGAACGGAAGTGTCATCAGGGGAACGGTCATCGAAGAAGTGCCGGGCAAATCGCTGAAGATACAGACCTCCGATGGAAGCATCTTTGCCTATGAAATGTCCGGAGTGGAGAAAATCACCAAGGAGCAAAGCACGGCATACAGGCAAAGAGGAGGGCAAGGAAGAAACGGCTATTCCATACTGGACGGCAACGGCGTGAAGCGTGGCTATCGCGGTTTCTTCGATATTGGTTATACAATTGGGACATGGGGGTATGATGTCAGCCGCATGGAGTTTGCCACGTCGCACGGTTATCAGTTCAATCCCTATTTCTATGCCGGTTTGGGTGTCAGCTATTATCATCAGGATGCCGACTTGGTGGAGATACCTGTCTTCGCCGACCTGCGTGTTGACATCCTGAACAATTGGATTACGCCTTACGTTGATTTCAGAATTGGTTACACTGTGTATGACGCGACGGGCTTCTATATGTCGTACATGGTGGGATGCCGTTTCGATTTCGGAGATCCCGTAGCCCTCAACTTCGGTATCGGCTATACGATGCAGAAGATGGATTATGGTTTTACCAAAGAGAATATAGTTGGATTCAGCTTCAAACTGGGTATGGATTTCTAAGGCAGCGGATAAGTCAATGCACTGCTTTGAAGAGGGATATTCCCGTGACGAAAACACTGGAATATCCCTCCTTTCGGTTCATCCGGCACGGACAGTCCCTAATCGTTGCAAGTCAGCAACACGTCCGACAGCCGGGAGTGTATAGCCTAAGGGCAAGGTGTGCGTAGCGAGACGGAATCTGAACGAAGCCGGCGGCAAGCGTCTGACCTGACGGAAAGTACTTTGATATAAGGCTTGTGGGCAAGAATGAGATTTGACGCAGCCCTTTATACGTCTATCGAAAGC
>CAZURD010000032.1:16741-21856 GCA_964623445.1 uncultured Prevotella sp.
AGGCTTGTGGGCAAGAATGAGATTTGACGCAGCCCTTTATACGTCTATCGAAAGCCCTTCTTTCGCAAGTATTGTGTTGGGGAAAATGGGTCGTGCCTCGTTCAGCATAAGGCTCTCGTCGTCGTAGCGGGCAGAGAAATGCCCCAGCACGAGTTGCGAAGCCCCCGCATCGCGAGCCACCAAGGCAGCCTGTTCGGCTGTGGAGTGGAAATATTTCACGGCTTTCTTGCCGTCAGCGGCACAATAAGTGCTCTCGTGGTAGATCGTGTTCACGCCAGAAAGAGCCTTTCCGAGTGTCGGGATGTATGCCGTGTCGCTGCAATAGGCATATCCACGCGCCGGCGTGGGCGGCAACACGAGCCGGCTGTTGGGCACGATTGTCCCGTCCTCGGCAGTCCAGTCGTGCCCGTTCTTTATGTTGTTGATTTGGCTGACGGGTATTCCGTAGTAGTCAATCATGTTGCGGCGGATGTGCGGCAGCGTGGGTTTCTCGCGGAAAAGGAAGCCGCAACATGGTACGCGGTGACGCAGCGGGATGGTGGAAACGGTAAGGCTTCGGTCTTCGTACACCACTTTCTCGCTTGCCGTGTCTATGGCATGGAACTCCACTTCGTAGCCAAGGTCACGGCAAAACAGCTCCATTTGCGCGTTGAGCATTGGTTCGAGGTCTGCCGGGGCATATACGTTCAGAGGGGCGGTGCGCCCAAGCATACCCATTGTCGAAATGAGTCCGATGAGTCCGAAGCAATGGTCGCCATGTATGTGCGATATGAACACATTGCTGATTCTTGTGAAGCCAATGTGCGAACGGCGCAACTGCAACTGGCAGCCTTCGCCGCAATCCACGAGGAAAAACTTGTCGCGCAGCTCCACCACCTGCGCCGAAGGGTTGTGGCGCATTGTCGGCAGGGCACTGCCGCATCCCAAAATGTGTACTCTGAAAGGCTGCATGGAAATGTTTTTGAGGGAAAAAGTCAGTCGGTAGTGACTGTCGTAGACGGCAAACGCCTGTAAGACACGATGCCGCCCTTGCCAGAGAGGCGCATGGAATCAGGCCCGATGTAGAGTATGTCGAACGTGTCCGGGGCGAGTATCAGCCTTGCGTTGAACATCTTCCATGACGTGTGGCGGCGTTGCTCGCTTACGCCTCCTGTCAGCAGGCCGCCCGAATGAATCTCAAAGCGATTCCCTATGTTGCCCCATCTCCCGAGGAGCGAGGTGAGGTTCACCACCTTTTGCGCCACGAGCGAGCCGTTGCGGCCAGGCCGTGCCACGACCGTGAGGCTGTCGCCGGCATACAGTCCGCCGACAACGAGACCTTGACTGGAGGCACGGGCAGTGGAGAACGACATCGTGTCCCCGCGTGGGGAGACAAGTTCCACGGTGTTCATGGCCGTGCCTTCGCCACACGTCCCGTAGTAGGCGGAGTCTATTTCCACCGCCTCGTCTTCAGGTTCAGGCTGCGGCGCAGGCCGTGGCTTGGTCTCGCAGGCCGCCAACGTCAACGTGGCCAGAGCCGCAATGGTAAGCAATCGTAACTCCATACCCGTCGTCCTTTCACTCGCTGGCTTTCTCGGCCGCCTTTGCCTCGTTCCAAAGCGCGTCCATTTCAGAGAGAGACATCTCCGTGAGCGGCTTGCCGCTCCTTATCGAGTGCTCCTCTATGTAGTTGAAACGGCTAATGAATTTCTGGCAAGTTTTTTCCAGAGCCGTATCCGGATTGATGTGATAGAGGCGTGCAGCATTGATGACGCTGAACAGGAAGTCGCCCAATTCGGCCGTGGAGCGTTCCTTGTCGCCCTTGCGCAGCTCAGCTTCCAGCTCTCCAAGTTCCTCGCGCACCTTTGCCCACACGTCGCCTTTGTCCTCCCAGTCGAAGCCCACGTTGCGGGCTTTCTCCTGTATGCGATATGCCTTTATGAGCGACGGCAGCGCCTTTGGCACGCCCGAGAGCACCCTCTTGTTGCCCCCTTTTTCCCGCAGCTTTATCTGTTCCCAGTTCTCTATCACCTGCTGTGCGGTGGCGGCGTGCTGAGCGTCGGCCTCCTCGCCCTGCCCAAGGCCGTATGGCAGCGGTTTTGGCTCAGGCGCGCCAACCTGCGATGGGTGATAGACGTGGGGATGGCGGAATATCAGTTTGTCCGTCAGACGGTTGCACACGTCCGCTATGTCGAATTTCTCGCCCTCGTCGGCAATCTTCGCATAGAAACAGACGTGGAGCAGCACGTCGCCCAACTCCTTGCAAATGTTCGGAGTGTCGTCCTCCGTCAGGGCATCGCCAAGCTCATACACCTCCTCTATCGTGTTCGGACGCAGGCTCTCGTTGGTCTGTTTCCTGTCCCAGGGGCACTCCACGCGCAGCGTGTCGAGCACGTCGAGCAACCGCCCGAAGGCGTTCATTTTTTCCTCTCTTGTGTGCATCGTAAAGTCAAATTAATAGTGCAAAAGTAATGTTTTCCCTTGGATTTTAGTATTTTTGCAGCGTTTTTATTCCGCGATTCAACAAAGACATTCTTAGGATATGGAATTAGCGAGCAAATACGATCCGCAAGACGTGGAGGCCAAATGGTATCAATATTGGCTTGACCACAAGTTGTTCAGCAGCAAGCCCGACCACCGCGAGCCTTACACCATAGTCATTCCGCCGCCCAACGTGACAGGCGTCCTGCACATGGGGCACATGCTCAACAATACGATTCAGGACATATTGGTGAGGCGGGCACGCATGGAGGGCAAGAATGCCTGCTGGGTGCCGGGCACAGACCATGCGTCAATAGCCACAGAAGCCAAGGTCGTTGGCAAGCTGGCCGAACAAGGCAAGAAGAAGACCGACCTCACGAGGGAGGAGTTTCTCGGCCACGCCTGGGATTGGACTCGCGAACACGGCGGCATCATCCTGAAGCAGTTGCGCCGCCTTGGGGCAAGCTGCGACTGGGAACGCACGGCTTTCACTATGGACGACACGCGCTCGGAGGGGGTCATCAAGGTGTTCTGCGACCTCTATGAAAAGGGACTTATCTATCGCGGCGTGCGCATGGTGAACTGGGATCCAAAGGCACAAACGGCACTGTCCGACGAGGAAGTGATCTACAAGGATGAGCATTCAAAGCTCTACTACCTGCGCTACATGGTTGAGGGAGAGCCGGGCAAGTATGCCGTCGTTGCCACCACACGCCCCGAGACGATAATGGGCGACACGGCAATGTGCATCAATCCCAACGACCCGAAGAACCAGTGGCTGCGCGGGAAGCGCGTCATCGTGCCTTTGGTGGGCCGGAGCATACCCGTGATTGAAGACGACTACGTGGACATCGAGTTCGGAACGGGATGCCTCAAGGTCACGCCCGCGCACGATGTGAACGACCATGCCCTCGGACTGAAGCATCACCTCGAAACCATCGACATATTCAACGACGACGGTACGATAAGCCCTGCCGCCGGCATCTACGTCGGGATGGATCGCATGGACGTGCGCGAGGCAATAGAGAAAGACCTTGCCGAGGCAGGGCTGCTGGAGAAAGTGGAAGGCTACGACAACAAGGTGGGCTTCTCGGAGCGCACCAACGTGCCCATCGAGCCAAAGCTGTCGACACAGTGGTTCCTTTCGATGAAGCACTTTGCCGACCTCTCGCTCGAACCGGTGATGACCGACGAGATACAATTCTATCCCCCGAAATACAAGAACATCTACCGCCATTGGCTTGAAAACATCAAGGACTGGTGCATCAGCCGCCAGCTCTGGTGGGGACACCGCATACCGGCCTACTACTTTGCGACGGCCGACGGCAAGCAGGATTTCGTCGTAGCGACATCGGCCGAGGCCGCCCTTGCCAAGGCACAGGCCAAGAACCCAGCCCTCACCGCCGCCGACCTGCGTCAGGACGAGGACTGCCTCGACACGTGGTTCTCCTCTTGGCTGTGGCCAATATCCGTGTTCGACGGCATCAACAACCCCGACAACGAGGAAATAAACTATTACTATCCCACAAGCGATCTTGTCACTGCGCCCGACATCATCTTCTTCTGGGTGGCACGAATGATAATGGCCGGCTACGAGTATCGTGGCAAAATGCCTTTCAAGCATGTGTATTTCACGGGCATAGTGCGCGACAAGTTGGGGCGGAAGATGTCGAAGAGCCTCGGCAATTCGCCCGACCCGCTCACGCTCATCGACAAGTATGGAGCAGACGGGGTGCGCATGGGCATGATGCTTTGCGCCCCGGCGGGCAATGACATACTCTTCGACGAGAGCCTCTGTGAGCAGGGACGCAATTTCAACAACAAGATATGGAACGCCTTCCGCCTCGTGAAAGGGTGGCAGGTGGCCGACATCGAACAGCCCGAAGCCTGCAAGATAGCCACGGAATGGTTTGCCGCCGTGTTGCGACAGACCAACAAGGAGCTTGACGGACAGTTCGGGAAATACCGCATTTCGGAAGCCCTCATGGCCGTCTACCACCTCTTTTGGGACGAGTTCTCCGCTTGGTTCCTCGAAATGGTGAAGCCAGCCTACGGCCAGCCCATCGACCGCCGCACCTACGAAGCCACGCTGTCGTACTTCGATACGCTGCTGAAGATGCTCCATCCGTTCATGCCTTTCATCACGGAAGAGCTGTGGCAGCACATCAAGGAAAGGCAGGATGGCGACTCGATCATGTGCGACCGTCTCAACGTGCCCGCCCCGACAGAGGCCGATGCCAAGCTCATAGCCGACATCGAGGGCGTGAAACAAGTGGTGAGCGGCGTGCGCACAGTGCGCAACCAAAAGGCCATCGCCCCCAAGGACAAGCTGAAGCTGCAAGTAGTGGGGACAGCAAACGCGCTTGCCGCCTACGACTGCATCACGACGAAAATGGCGGGTCTGAGTTCCATTGAGGTGACACAATCGAAAGACGCAACGGCATCCGCCTTCATGGTGGGCACGATGGAATGCGCCGTGCCGCTCGGCAACCTGATAGACGTGGAGGCGGAGATTGCTAAGCAGGAGGCACAGCTCGAACACCTCGAGCATTTTCTCGCAAGCGTCACCAAAAAGCTCGCCAACGCAAAGTTCGTGGCCAACGCCCCGGAAGCCGTGGTCGCAATGGAACGCAAGAAGCAAAGCGACAGTGAGGA
>CAZURD010000033.1:0-21669 GCA_964623445.1 uncultured Prevotella sp.
TGTACTACCAGCAGGTGGACGAGGCACGGAAACGCGGCGACAAGCACGCCTTGGAGCAGCTGACCAACTTCCAGCCCGACTTCGCGGGAAAGGAATACCTGCTGCAACGACAGCTTGAAGGCATGGCGCGGGGCGACATCGTGCAGCAGCTTCGCAACGCAGGCATACGCCCCACGGCCATGATCGACATAAGCGACGGCCTGTCGAGCGAGCTGATTCACATCTGCACGCAGAGCCACGTGGGATGCCGCATATACGAAAAGAACCTGCCAATAGACTACCAAACGGCTGTTATGGCAGAGGAGCTGAACATGAACGTCACCACATGCGCCCTCAACGGGGGTGAAGACTACGAGCTGCTGTTCACTGTCCCAATAGGCGACCATGAGAAAGTGATGCAGCTCGACGACGTGAAACTAATCGGGCACATCACGAAAGAGAGCCTCGGACGAGTGCTCGTGGCCCGCGATGGAAATGAGTTTGAACTCAAAGCCCAAGGCTGGAATCCATTGGCAAAGTGAGGCAAAGGCCATAGCCACAAACTGGTCATTATGCCTCATAACGACCGTTTGAGGATAATGACATAAAAAACAAGGAGCGGCAGAGGTTCGAGCGTTGCGTTGCCCGAGTCCCTGCCGCTCCCGTTTCCGGCCGTCAGCCTATGTCATAGCGTCTTCATTTCTTTCTTAACACCTTTCAAGCCGTCTGCCGAGACATTCAGCGTGACCTTGCCCGGCTCACGCTTTGCGCGGAGGATGACGGTGGCCGTACCGTTGTAGAGGCTGCGCTTGTCGCCCACGGTCATCTCGTCGCTGGTTATGTCGCCATTGATGACACCGACAATCTCCGCCGGCCCGTCCACGGTGAAGGAAAGCTCGCCCCTCTCACCCTGCACACGGCGGCCTTTCTTGTCCACGGCACAGATGCGCACGTGCTGCAAGTCCATGCCGTCTGCATTCCATTCCGGATTATCGGCCTCTGCCGTCAGCTTCACAGCGTCAGTCGCTGTCTCAATCTTGTGGCGGGCAACGACCTTTCCACCTGTACGCGCCACGGCCTCGATGTAGCCCGGCTCATATTTCACGCCGTCCCACTTCAGCTTGTTGCGGCTGCGCGGGTCGGACGTGTTCTGCTTCACACCGACGCTCTTGCCATTGACGAAAAGCTCCACTTCCTCTGCATTCGTATATGTATAGAGCGACATTGTGCTGCCGTCGAGGCGATTCCAGTGGTCGGACATACGCTGCGTTCCCACCTTGACATCGTTCCACACCGTGTTGTCGTCGCTGTCGATTATGCCGATATGCACCACAGGCTCTTCGGGCTTGAACATGCTGCGCAACAGGTAGGCGATGGGCTTCGGCTCAAGCGATATGTCGAAAACGCCCTGCGACCAGCCTTTGGCAGGCCATCCGTTGGACTCGCCGAGATAGTCTATCATGCCCCAATAAGCCAAGCCGACAACGCGGTCGAGATTCATCTCGAAATAATTCGGGCCCATCATCGCCGTGTTGGCCTCGCTCTGGTAGAAAATCATGTTGGGGAAGCGTCGCGAATCGCCGGGGAAATACATGTAGCGATAGTTATAAGACGCTATGTCGGTCTCGTGGACGAGAGGAGCCGGCAGGGAATCGGTCTGCAAGCTGCGTCCACGCGGGTGCATGGCCACGGTGACGGGGCGGGTCTTGTCGTAACGGTGGAGAAGCTCACGTTGCAGGCGATAAGGTGTCACGCCCCAATCGGCGTAAGGCAACGACCAATATTGCTGAAGCTCATTGCCAAGGCTCCACATCACGACAGACGGATGGTTGCGGTCACGCTTTATGAACTCTGGCACATCGTGCTGCCAAAGATTCACCCACTCTACGCGCCCGCCGGCATACTGCGTGAGCCACTTGTCATACAGCTCGTCAACAACAAGCATTCCATACTCATCGCAAAGGTCGAGGAAAGACTCACTGTACGGATTATGGGATGTCCTCACATGATTGAAGCCGAAGTCCTTTAGCATCTGCAAACGCTTCTCTATGGCACGCGGATAAGCAGCCGCGCCAAGCGCACCAAGCGAATGGTGGTTGGCAATGCCTTTCAGCAGGACTTTCTTTCCATTGAGCTTGAAGCCAAACTCGGGGGAGTATTCAATCCACCGCACGCCAAAACGCTCGCTCACCTGATCGGCCACGGTGCTGTCGGGACGCAGCAATGAGACTGTGGCCGTGTAGAGATGGGGTGTCTCGCAACTCCAAAGGCGAGGCAGGCTGATGGTGATGCTGTCCACGATATATTCGTTGACTTTCTGCCCTCTGTTGAAAGGTATGGCCTTTGTAACGTCAGACACCACGTTGCCATCGGCATCGGTGACCTTCGTATTCACCAAAAGCTCGCTGACCCGCAGGTAGCACCCCATCTCGGCCTGCACCATAACCGTGGCTTCCGCCTCGCTGACGGCGGGCGTGGTGATGTAGAGCGGATGGCGAGTGAAATGCTGCTGCGGATCCGTAACAATGATATTAACATCGCGGAAAAGACCGCCGCCAGTGTACCAGCGCGAGTTCTCGGGCTGCTGCGTATTGGCTTTCACGGCAATGACATTCTCCTGCCCCCACTTCAGTTTCTTTGAAACATCTATGTCGAAGCCGAGATAGCCATAGTCCGTTCCACCTACACGCTCTCCGTTGAGATAGACATCGCCCACGAGCATGATGCCCTCGAAATCGAGCATGATGCGCTTGCCACGCCACGCATCATCAGGCACAATGCTCTTGCGATACCAGCCTATGCCCATTTCCTTGAAACCGCGCGAGCTTAAACGGCTCTTCACATTGCTCGCAATGTCGCTGTTGTCTGCCTTCTCGTCGGCCTCGGGCGCAACCCACGGCTGGTGAATCTGATAGTCGTGAGGCACATCAACCGTCTGCCAGCCGCTGTCATCGAAGGCAACAGCCTCGGCATTGGGCACATCACCCGCGTGGAAACGCCAATCAAAGTTGAAATTGCACACAATGCGTGCGCTGTCTGCTGCCATTGACGGCAGAACGGCCATCAAGGCCAAGAAAGCCAAAGTGGTTCTCTTCTTCATCTTTTAGTGGAAAATATGTGTTAATAGATGGTCTTGGTAGCAGCCTCGCACAACCATGCCTACCTGCAACAACAATGTAAACATATATGGACGCGGGCTAACCCATATCCATGCAGGCGAAGCCTTTTCCTGCAAAGGTAAGAAAATACGGGCAAACAAACACTGCAATCACACACATTTTGCGGTCAAATCGCTTACGGCAGTCAAAAAAAAGCCCGGCTTTGCCCTGAAATGGCAAAAAAGGTGTAACTTTGCGGCGAAAAACCGGTCTCGTAGCTCAGTTGGATTAGAGCAACGCCCTTCTAAGGCGTGGGTCCAGGGTTCGAATCCCTGCGAGATCACTCAAAGGCCATTCATTCCCCACGTACTGTTTTTCCGTAAATTTGCCACGCAGATATGGAGGATTGCGGTCGGGCAAAGAGAAAAACTTCTCTTTCCATGTCCCATTGCCGAACCCTTTCACTATATTTGCAGTACCAAAGCATTATTTATGAGAGTTTCCCTTGTAACAGCCCTGTTGTCATGCTCGATGCTGTGCGCAGCACAGGGGCGCAACGTGATATTCGACCCGAACGTGAAATCGCTGCAAGTTGTGGTGAACCAAGACTGGCTGTCGCCTCCTGTAATGGTGCTCAACAGCAGCGACGTGATTAACGTGAGCTTCGACGAACTTTCACACAACTATCACCGCTATGTCTACCGCGTGGAGCACTGCGAGGCAGACTGGTCAGTATCACAAGACATTTTCGAGAGCGACTATCTCAGGGGCTTCAACGGAAACACCATTGACGATTACCAAAACTCTATTGGCACCACGGTTGACTACACTCACTACAAAATGGAACTGCCAAACGACCGTTGCCAGCTGAAAATCAGCGGGAACTACCGACTGACCGTTTACGACGAGGACAACGACAACCGCAAGGTGTTGCAGGCCGAGTTCATGGTGACGGAACAAGCGGCCAACGTTGGAATGGAAGTGACGACAAACACCGACATCGACGTGAACGGAAGCCACCAGCAAGTGACACTGAAAGTGAACTATGGCCAACTGCGCGTGACAAATCCCGACGAGCAGATCTTCACGGTCGTGACACAAAACAACTGCCAATCCAGTGCGCGGCGAGGCCTCAAGCCAAACATACGCAACGCTTCCGGGCTGGAATGGACACACAACAGGCAACTCATTTTTGACGGAGGCAACGAATACCGCAAGTTCGAGGTGCTTGCGCTAAGCCACCCAACAATGGGCATCGACCGCATGAGCTGGGATGGAGAATACTACAACGCATACCCATTCACATCGGAGCCAAGACGCAACTACCTCTACGATGAGGATGCAAACGGTGCATTCTATCTGCGCAACAGCGACAATGAAGATAACGACTACGCAAGCGACTATGTGTACGTACACTATAAACTGATGTCACCATACGTTGACAACGCGACGATAGCCGTGGACGGCTGGTGGACTACGGATGCGGACAGAGAAAAATACAGCATGACTTACGACACCACCGACAATACATACAACACGACAATATTTCAGAAACAGGGTTACTACTCCTACCGCTACATCGCGCTGCAAGCGGATGGGACTGTTGAAATTCCTCCCACTGAAGGCAACTTCTTTCAGACTGAAAACCGCTATCAGGCTTACGTCTATTACAAAGGAACGGGGGAAAGGACATGGAGACTTGCGGGATACCGTCAGGCGGGATACAGAAGCGACCTATGAGGAACAAGAAAAGAAGAACATCCCGCCTCGGCACCGCCTTTGTCCTTGCAGGAACAGCACTGCTGGTGGTCTGCCATCTGACATCACTTAATTCATCCAACACGGCCCTGCTTGGCTCAATCGCCGCAATCCTGATTGGAATTGCACTGCACGTGGCGGCCATGAAGATAGGCGAAAGATACTGAGGAGCGGTTCTGGCAAGCCAACTTATACCGCTAAAAGAAAGGGGGTCAAACCAGAGACGCTTCGCCTCGGTTTGAACCCCTAAATGTCACAATGTCGCGACGGCCTACAAGAATCACTCCTCCACGGGAGCAATGAGCTTATAGCCCTTGCCGTGGATGTTGATTATCTCAATCTGATCGTCATCTTTAAGGTGCTTGCGCAACTTCGTGATGTACACGTCCATTGAGCGTGCGTTGAAATAATTGTCGTCAATCCAAATGGTCTTCAAGGCAAAGTCGCGCTGGAGAATTTCGTTCATGTGGCTGCAAAGCAGTGCAAGCAGCTCATTCTCCTTCGTCGTCAACTTCGTTTGCTTGTCGCCAATGGTGAGAAGTTGCTTCTGAGTGTCAAAGGTGAACCGTCCGATGTGATAAACGGTACACTCTTTGCTCTTCTTGCCGCGCACACGACGCAAGATGGCCTCTATGCGGAACACAAGCTCCTCCATGGAGAATGGCTTCGTGATATAGTCGTCCGCACCTGTCTTGAACCCCTCAAGGATGTCTTCTTTAAGCGTCTTGGCAGTGAGGAAGATGATGGGTATCTCGGCATTTGCGGCACGTATTTCCTGCGCCAGTGTGAATCCGTCCTTCTTTGGCATCATCACATCAAGCACACAAATATCGAACTTGCTCTTGAGGAAAGCCTTGTAGCCAATCTCGCCGTCCGGACAGAGTTCTGCGGAGTATCCCTTGGCTGCTAAATACTCACGTAGCAACATGCCCAGATTCTCGTCGTCCTCGCAAAGGAGGATTTTAAGGTTTTCATCCATAAATAGCCTTCTTTAAATTGTTAATATGTTGTTTGTCTTCTATTGATTGTCAATCTTTTATCAGCGGCAACATGATCGTGAAGCACGTGCCTTTTCCATATTCGCTGTCAACATGGATGACACCCTTGTGCAAGTCCACAATCTTTTTCACGTATGCCAGTCCCAACCCAAAGCCTTTTGCGTCGTGGCGGTTTCCCGTATGCACACGATAGAACTTCTCGAATATCTTCTTGAGATCCTCTTTCTTGATTCCAATGCCCGTATCGCGTACTGACAGGCAAAGGTTCTTGTCGTCATTCCACGTCCGCAGGTAGACATCGAGCGGCTCATCCGGCTTGCGATACTTCACAGCGTTGTCCATCAGGTTGAAAATTACGTTCTGGAAATGCACCTCGTCAACGTATATCTTTGATTGCACTGCTTCTATCTCCGTATATATCTTCCCGCCGGTATGCTCAACACGAAGCGTGAAAGAGTGGGCAACATTCTCCACCATTTCGTTAAGGTCAAGCTCTTTCTTCTTGAATACGGCTTTCTCTCTGTCGAACATCGATATTTGAAGGACTTTCTCGACAAGGAACCGCAAGCGTTTCGACTCGTCATTAATCACTCCCCCAAGGTGTTTCATCATCGCGGGGCTTTTCGTCACGCCCTCATCGTTGAGCATTTGTGACGCGAGCGAAATGCTGGCGATGGGTGTCTTCAACTCGTGGGTCATGTTATTGATGAAGTCGTTCTTTATCTCGCTGTAACGCTTTTGCCTAAAAATAACGATTATCGTGAACAGGAACGTGATCAACAGCACTATCGTGAACACCACCGACGGAATCATGAAACGTATGCTCGAAAAGATATAGCTGTTGATGTCGGGGAAGTGTATGCGCACAATGCCCATCTTAGAGGCCGGATCGTTGCGGAAAAGCACCTGAGAATAGGTGTAGGCCTCGCCCTCTTCCGTATAGTCCGGGCAACGATAGACTTCACGCCCGTCTGTTGTCGACACAGTGAAATGGTAAGGAATGCTGATTCCGTTGTTCAGAAGTTCAGCGCGAAGGTCTTGGTCCAGCAACCGGAAATTGATGCGCTCCTTCAGTGGGCGGTCACTCGCCGTATAGAGAATGTTGTAAACCACCTCGTCAAGCAGAGCCTTTTGGTACACATACCGATTGCGCACTATTTCCTGCATCGACTTAGAAGCCTCGCTGATTGTGTTCTTGTCGGAACGCAGTATCATGCCCTTGGGCACTGTGGAGGGTTTTGTCGTGATTGTTTTCAGCTGGAACGAGGAGTACACCGTGCCATCCTTGCCCGTCACCGCATATTGGTGGGAATACTGTACAACGTCGTTGAGCTGCCCAGAGCGGTTCATCACAGAATCCTGCCTGAACGCGCGACGTTCCGTCTCGTTTATGTCTTTTTCGAGATAACGCAACGTCTCATTCACCTCCAGATTGCGAGAGGCTTGATATAGGCTGCGATTCACAGACTCGTCGAACTGCTCTTTCTTCATCTTCGCCATCTCCTCTATATAGGAAATCTGCATGAAGAGCAGTCCGAGGAAAGCGAGTCCCATGACAATCGCAATAGCCCAAATCGTCGATTTTTTCATGCAGGCAAAGTTAAAGTAAAAGTTGTGACAACATGATAATAGAGTTAAGGAAACATCCAATCTTTAACAATATTAAGCGAAGACGTTTCTTTTGTTTACATATATGCAATTTGGGCATCCCTTACAACAAAGCAATACACGAAAAAAGCCACCGCCAATAGGAAACAAAAACGAATATCCGCAATACGCCCATGTTTACTTGCAGATATGCAGTGTGAAACAGCTGTCGCCCCGCCGTTTTCCCATGTGTGTCATTCGGCAGTCCGAAACGGCATTAATTGCAGTGCAATAAGGCATTAATTGGAGGCCAATAAGGCATTAATTGCAGTGCAAAACCATAGGTTTTGCAATTCCCTGGATGTCAGACGGTTGGCAGGAAAGACCCTCGTCAGCGGCTTTGACATAATTATGTTAATCCAAATCGGTCATTTGGCCGTTATTATGTCGGGAAGAGCCATTTCGGCAAACTCTTCGCCTGCTTCCGCGCTCCTGCCGGCATCTTGCCACACGTCCCGCCTCGGCGTAGCCCGTTACGCTTTCGGCGAGGACGGAAGTCAATCTGCACGGCATGGCCACAAAATCCGTCTGAAGTCTGATGAACGATTTGGGTCAACGGCTGCGTGCGCCTGTTTGCTGCCGGAGTGCTTTGTGGTTGATTGCGTATATTCATAACAAAAAACAGTCACATACGGCCAACGCCATGTGACTGTTTTGCTTAACCCAAATCGGCCGTTAGACCGTTATTACGCCGAGAAAGACCTTTCTTTAAACTCTTCGCCTGCTTCTGCGCTCCTGCCGGCATCTTGCCACCCGTTACGCTTTCGGCGAGGACGGAAGTCAATCTGCACGGCATGGCCGCAGAATCAGTGTGAAGTCAAACGAACGATTTGGGTTTAACCGTTTCCTTTGCCGAGCTGTTTCCTGCCATGTTCATGGGCAGCAAACGCAAGAATGCCTCAAAATGGCAAATCGTCTGTACTGCCGCCTGACACAGAGTCCGATTCAGAAACGAACCCACCGGCATTGGCCTCCTGACCAGCGGCCTGAGTAGGCGGGAACGGCATGTCGTTCACTGGCTGCGATGCGGGAGCGCTCACAGGCTGGACATTGCGCGACACAGCCCATGCCCTAATGTCATTGAACCAACGATTCTGCCATTGACGGGCATCTATATCAAACGACACGGTGAGTTCCTCGCCCGCCTGTATGTTGAATTGGTTAATCTTGTCTTCTCCAAACACCGTGAAACAGCACTTCCGGGGAAACTGATCGTGCGTCTCTATGACATACTCCTGCTTCTTCCATGCGTTGCCCGTGCGCTGTGACTGGCCTCCGACGGCTGGCAGCACGGCGATGATTTTGCCTGTTATTTCCATCTCATTATATGTTTTTTATTGCTGGTTTCCCTTATATCCAAAGCGATCGCGAAATTAAAAAATAGTTTTAAATCGGCCAACTTTTCCAATGATAATTTGCTCGTCACACGTTGATTCTGTATTTTTGTAGACCGTTTCACCCCAACAACAACTAACAAAAACATACAAGAAATGAGATTTACATTGTCGAGCACCGCGCTAAGCAGCAAACTCATAGCCCTTTCAAGAGTAATTGTCAACAAAAACACATTGCCAATACTCTCGGACTTCATATTTGAGATAAACGGCAACACTCTCTTTTTGACCGCCTCCGACCGCGAAAACACCATGAAAACGTCGATGGAAATGAACGAAAGCGACGAGAACGGGGCTTTCGCTATCGGCAGCCACGACCTGCTTGAGGGATTGAAAGGGTTTTCAGAACAACCAATCACATTCGAAATAGACCGCGAATCAAACATAGCAAAAATCACATATCAAAACGGACAATTCTCCCTCCCGATTGAAAACGCGGACGAATTCCCACAGCCACAAGAAATAGAGGAGGATGCCTGCGTGATAACGATACAGAGCGAACTGTTGGCTGACAACATAAACCGCTCGCTTTTCGCAACTGCACAAGAAGAGATGAGGCCGGCCATGAATGGCATCTACTTCGACCTGACGGCAGAAAGCCTTGCCATCGTTGCCAGTGACGGCTATAAACTCGTGCGCAACAAGGTGTTCACCGTCAAGAGCGACAAACCCGCCTCGTTCGTGCTTCCGAAGAAACCGGCCACCCTCCTAAAGAACTTCCTTGCCAAAGACCAAAGCGAAGTAATAATCAGGTTCGACAGCCGCAATGCCGAAATAGACTTCGGTGATGGCGTGATCACGTGCAGGCTCATAGAGGGGAAGTACCCGAACTACAATGCCGTCATACCGACGAACAACCATAATCAACTCACAGTGGACCGAATCGCGCTGCTTAGCGCATTGCGCCGTGTGCTGCCGTTTGCAAACTCAACCAATCTCATAAGGCTACGCATAGACGGAAGCGTTCTCCAACTTGACGCAGAAGACTACGAATTCTCCAAAACCGCGACAGAGAAAATGTCGTGCGACTACAATGGCCAGCCATTGAGCATAGGCTTCAAGGGGTCTCTTTTGATTGAGATACTAAGCAACTTTGAATGTCAGGACGTGATAATAATGCTTGCCGACCCAAGCCGGGCAGGTCTCGTCCTGCCATCGGAACAACCCGAAGGGCAGGACATTCTCATGTTGCTCATGCCCATGCTCATAAACGACTAAGCGCAAGGCACAGGACATGAAGCTCAATCTGAAAAGGCCACTTATAGTGTTCGACCTCGAAACCACTGGCCTCGACTTGGTGAAAGACCGCATCATCCAACTGTCATACATAAAAATCACGCCCGACGGCAATGAGCAACGCCAAAACTTGCTCATAAACCCGGGCAAGCCCATACCCGAAGACGTGGTGAAGTTGACAGGCATCAGCGATGCAGACGTTGCCGACAAGCCTACCTTTAAAATGGTGGCAGCACAACTCGCCGAACAATTCAGAGGCTGCGATTTCGCCGGATTCAACTCCAACCATTTCGACATACCACTGCTTGCAGAAGAATTCCTGCGGGCAGGCGTTGAGTTCGACTTCAACAAATGCCGCCTGATTGACGTGCAGACCATATTCCACAAGATGGAACGCCGCAATCTTGCCGCCGCATACAAGTTCTATTGCGGCCGTGAGATGGAAGAGGACTTTGAAGCACATCGTGCCGACCAAGACACGGAAGCGACGTATCGTGTTCTGATGGGACAGCTCGACAAATACAGCCCCGAAGCAGAAGCGTCACCGGAACGACAGCTGAAGAACGACGTGGAATTCCTTTCCGATTTTTCAAAACAGAACAACTATGTCGATTTCGCCGGTCGAATCGTATGGGCCAACGCCAAAGATGCGCAGGGACACCCACTGCTTGATGAGAACGGCAGCCCCAAACAGGTGGAAGTGTTCAATTTCGGGAAGCACAAAGGAGAGCCAGTGGCCCAAGTCCTACGCTATGACCCGGGCTATTTCAGCTGGATAATGGCCGGTGATTTCACTTACAACACAAAGCAAGTCCTCACCCGAATAAGACTGCGCGAAAGCAAAATTGGGCATTAGCAAAAACTGCGGTCATCCCTATAACACGACAAAGCAGCTGTGGACGGCTGGCGACGACCTCTCATCCGCAATCCCCGCTCACGCCCCACAGCTCACTCACACATATTCATTGACAATTAGGCCAAGCTGCTTACAACACAGAAACAAAGAACCATGCTGAACGGCAAAAAGATAGTACTCGGAATAACAGGCTCCATTGCAGCCTACAAAGCATGTCTCATCATACGCGAATTGGTGAAACGCGGGGCGGAGGTGCAAGTTGTCATAACACCTGC
This sequence comes from uncultured Prevotella sp., assembly GCA_964623445.1. GTDB lineage: Bacteria > Bacteroidota > Bacteroidia > Bacteroidales > Bacteroidaceae > Prevotella. The sequence goes on from CAZURD010000033.1 coordinate 11,242, forward strand.
CGGGAAGGAGTTCATTACGCCCATAACGCTTTCTGCACTTACACAGAAGCCCGTCATCAGTGACTTTTTCTCACAGCGCGACGGCACGTGGCACAGTCACGTGTCCCTCGGCCTATGGGCTGACGCCATGCTCATCGCGCCATGTACAGCGGCCTCAATGGGGAAAATGGCCAACGCCGTGGCCGACAATATGCTAATCACCACTTACTTGTCAATGAAAGCCCCCGTATTCATTGCGCCCGCAATGGACTTGGACATGTATGCACATCCTGCCACGCAGGCCAACATGGAGCGACTGCGCTCTTTCGGCAACCACATAATAGAGCCGGGCAGCGGCTTCCTCGCCAGCGGACTGGAGGGAAAGGGACGCATGGAAGAACCAGTGACGATAGTAAACGCACTTGAAGACTTTTTCTCTGAAAAAGACCTATCAGGCCAGCACGTTTTGATAACGGCAGGCCCGACACACGAAAGGATAGACCCCGTGCGGTTTATTGGCAATGATTCAAGTGGGAAGATGGGATTTGCGCTTGCGGCCGAATGTGCCATACGCGGGGCGGAAGTAACTCTTATCGCAGGCCCAGTGGCACTGCCCACGCCACGTGGGAACATCCGGCGCATCAATGTGGAAAGCTGCGAACAGATGAGGCAGGCCGCAATAAAAGAATACCCGAACTCCGATGCAGCCATCCTGTGCGCCGCCGTGGCCGACTTCAAGCCGGAGACGGAAGCAAAGACAAAGATAAAGCGGGGAGAAAACGGCCTCGACCTACACCTTGTCCCAACCACCGACATAGCAACCGAGCTTGGAGCTATGAAGAGAGAGGGGCAGATTCTTGTGGGATTTGCCCTTGAAACAAACGACGAGCAGGCCAACGCAACGTCCAAGATGAAGCGGAAGAACCTTGATTTCATCGTGCTCAACTCCATGCGCAACGCGGGAACGTGCTTCAACTCCGACGACAATCAGATTTGCATCATCACGCCGCAAGGCAAAAAAGACTACCCAAAGAAGAGCAAGGGCGACGTGGCCAAGGACATAGTAGACCAACTTGCAGCCTTAATCAGACACTCATAATCATGCACATGAAACTCAAGCACATTATGGCGTGTATCGCATTTGCGACTGCCACGACTGCCTCGGCACAAGAGCTACAGGCAAAAGTCAACGTAAACCACAGCAAGGTTGGCGTGACCGACGTAAGTGTCTTTGAGAGCCTGCAAGAAACACTCGAGCAATTCATAAACGACAGGCAATGGACGGAGTTGCAGTTTCAGAAGAATGAGCGCATTGTCTGCAACTTCAACATCACCGTAAATAAGTACGACAAGACATCCAACCTGTTTGAGTGTACGGCCACCATACAGGCTAACCGCCCCGTATATAACTCACAGTACAACTCCACGCTCTACAACAACCAAGACGCCAACTTCAACTTTGAGTTCTCACAGTTCGACCAACTCAATTTTAACGAGAATGTCATAGACAACCAACTCACTGCACTCATAGCTTATTATGCTTTCCTAATAATAGGTATCGACCTCGACAGCTTTGCCCCTCTGGGAGGAACGGACGTGTTACAGCGTTGCATGAACCTCGTGAACAACGCCCAAAACCTTGATTTCACAGGCTGGAAATCATTCGAGGACAGCCGCAATCGTTTCGCAATAATCAACGACTACCTCGACGAATCGATGAAGCCTTTCCGCCAATTCCAATACAATTACTATCGTACTGGGCTTGATGAAATGGCCAACAACGTGGAACGCGGACGCACCAACATCACCACCACAATACAGAACGACCTCAAAAAGGCGCATGAGGACAAGCCATTGAGCCTTCTCCCGCAAATCTGGACAGACTACAAACGCGACGAGCTTGCAAGCATTTACAAGGGAAAAGGCACACAGAAAGAAAAGGAGAGCGTCTACGAGATACTCTTTGGAATAAACGCATCGCAAAGCAATGCGTGGAACAAAATCAAGGAATGAACGATGCTTAAACAACTTTTCATAAGCAATTTCACATTAATAGACGAACTTGACATCACTTTCGGGCAGGGCTTCTCTGTCATAACAGGCGAGACGGGTGCTGGAAAAAGCATCATCCTCGGTGCCATAAGCCTGCTTTTGGGACAAAGAGCCGACCCAAAGACTGTCAAGCGCGGCGCGAAAAAATGTGTAATTGAGGCTCATTTCGACCTCTCGAAATACGGCTTACAACCGTTCTTTGAGCAAAATGACATGGAATACGATGCCGAAGACTGCATCATACGACGCGAACTGACTACTTCGGGCAAGAGCCGCGCCTTTGTAAACGACACCCCCACCCCTCTTTCCCTCGTAAAGGAACTTGGGGAAAAGCTCATCGACATCCACAGCCAGCACCAAAACTTACTTCTCGGGAAGCAGGATTTCCAAATGGAAGTCGTCGACATCATAGCCGGCGACACTGCGGAGCTTGCCGATTATCAAGCCGCCTACCGCCTGCTTTGCGAGAAGCGACAGGCCCTGAACGTGCTGCGCGAAGAAACGGAACGCAACAAGGCCAATGCCGATTTCATTCAATACCAATACGAGGAACTCCGCAATGCAGCAATAACAGAGAGCGAACAGGAGGACTTGGAACGGAAAGCTACGGCGATGAGCCATGCGGAAGACATTAAAAGTGCTCTTTTTGAGGCGGAATCCTTGCTCAACTCCGAGACGGCAGGCATCGTAAACGGCCTGAAAGCAGCAACGGCCGCACTCCAGTCGATAGCGGACATGATGCCCAAAGCCTCTGAAATGGCTGAACGCATGGACAGCGTTTATATAGAGGTGAAAGACATTGCCCACGAGATAAGCAGCTTGACCGACGACGTTGAATTCGACCCTGCAGAATTGCAATCAATCAACAACAGGCTCGACACAATATATACGCTTATGAAGAAGCACGGCTGCACAACCACATCGCAACTTCTTGAGCGGCAGGAAGAACTCCGATTGTCGGCCGACAGAATCGAAAACGGCGACGAGGCGGTGGCACAACTTGAAGCCGAGGTTGCCAAAATAGAATGCACCTGCCACGAAAAGGCAGGCATATTGACAACAAAACGCATTGCAGCAGCCAGGCAAGTTGAAGACGAGATGCGCAAAAGGCTTGTGCCTCTCGGTATGCCCAACGTCAGTTTCAAGGTTGAAATTTCCGACCAACCCCTCGGCTCTCGTGGCGCAAACAGCGTGGCGTTCCTGTTCAGCGCGAACAAAAGCACCATGCCACATCCCATATCGCAAGTGGCATCCGGTGGCGAAATAGCCCGCGTAATGCTTTCGCTCAAAGCCATAATAAGCGGTGCAGTGAAACTTCCCACAATAATCTTCGATGAGATAGACACCGGCGTGAGCGGAAAGATTGCGGAGAAAATGGCGCAAATCATGCAACAGATGGGACGCAACAACCGCCAAGTCATCAGCATAACCCACTTGCCACAGATTGCAGCATTAGGACAAAACCACTATAAAGTGTTCAAGGAGGAAACCGCAAACGGCACGACAACCACCATGACACCCCTGACTGAACAAGGCCGCATCGAAGAGATTGCCCAAATGCTGAGCGGAAGCAATATCACGGAAGCGGCCATCAACAACGCAAAAGAATTGCTAAGACAATGACACGCACACTCTTACTCACCATCGCAGCCATTTTCTACTGTGCAGCACAGGCTCAACCGAGCTGGACAAACAAAGCCGCAAAGTCCATTTGCACATTGAAAACATTCGACGATAACGACACGCTCATTGCCAGTTCCAACGTATTCATCGTTGATGCGAATGGCAATGCGGTCAGCACTTTCAGTCCTTTCAAAGGCGCATCGCGCGCTGTTGCCATCGACACGAAAGGGCGCGAAATCCCCGTTGAGTGCATCATCGGAGCAGATGACACATACGATGTGGCAAAATTCCGCGTGACATCAAAGGGCGTATCGCCACTGTCCACAAGCACAGACACTTCCGCTGTCGGCTCTACAGCATGGATAATGCCTTATGCTACGTCAAAAAAGCCTGTGTGCCTGAAAGCCAGAGTGGTCAAGGTGGAACGCATTCAGAACGGAAACGCATACTACACATTGTCCACCCCTGCCCTTAGCGATGTCGAAGGCTGCCCGCTGCTAAACGACAATGGCGAAGTGATTGGCATCATGCAGCGTCCATATTCCGATACAGACACAATCAACTACGCCGTCGGCGTGTCGCTTGCCACAGCCCTAAAGACGACGGGGTTGAGCATAAACGATGCCACGCTCAGATCCACGAACATAAAAAAGGCACTCCCCGAAGAACTCGACCAAGCTCTGCTTACACTCTATATAGCAGGCACAGCTCTCGACTCTACGGCATACGCCACACTGCTCGATGACTTTATCGCACAGTTCCCCGAAGCACCCGACGGCTACATCGCCAAGGCGCAGTGGGCTGCACAGGCAGGACGCATTGACGAAGCCGACAGTTACATGGGGCAAGCTATAAACAAAGATGACAAGAAAGACGACGCACACTACAAATATGCACGGCTTATCCTGACGACGTTAGCCACAAACACGGATGCTGCCAACCGACAATGGACGTTCGCAAAGGCAATAGACGAAGCACGCGCCGCCTACAAAATCAACCCCGTGGCCATATACCGACAGGCGGAGGCACAGGCCTTGATGGGCGAAAAACGCTATGAAGAAGCCTACGACATCTTCGCCGACCTCACAACGAGCGAATTGCGCGGCCCTGAAACGTTCTTTGCCGCCGCACAGTGCAAGGAACTCTTAGGCGACACCACCGCCACACTCGCACTCCTCGACAGCGCGGTGGCGACATTCAGCAAACCTTACCTAAAGGCCGCCGCACCTTATTTGCTGGCTCGCGCGCAAACGTTGCTCTCGCTGAAAGAGTATCGCAAGGCCGTGCTCGATTTCAACGAATATGAGAATTTGCTCAAGACCGATGTCAATGCCAACTTCTACTACATACGCGCCATGGCTGAGATTGAGGGTCACATCTATCATTCAGCAATCGCCGACCTTACGAAAGCCACGCAAATGGATCCGGACAACAGCCTTTTCCTCGCAGAGAAGGCCTCGCTCGAAATAAGGTTGTCACTGTTCGATGAAGCTGAGGCAACCGCCAAACGCTGCATCGAGACCGACCCTGAACTCAGCGACGGCTATCTGTTCCTCGGCCTCGCCATGTGCATCAACGGCGATAAGACCGACGGCATGAAGCAGTTGCAAAAGGCAAAGGAGCTTGGCAATCCGCAAGCGCAAGCCTTGATAGAGAAATACGCCCAATGAAACGGCGGTTCTCCGTGCCCCAAGGACACACCTAATACAAGTATCTCCACCACAAAACAGTCAAGCCCCATGAAAACGACAGCGGCAATAATCGCCGGGCTTATGGTTTCCGCTGCCATGCCTCTTGCGGCGCAGTCCCAGGCATTGCCATACCTCAACCCCGACGAAGACTTGGAAGTGAGAGTGCAGGATGCGCTCAATCGCATGACCACCCATGAGAAAGTGCAGTTGCTCCACGCCCAAAGCAAGTTTACGTCTGCCGGTGTCCCGCGCCTCGGCATACGCCAACTGAACATGTCCGACGGCCCTCACGGAGTGCGCGAGGAACTGGAATGGAACTCGTGGAAAGCCGCCAACTGGACTAACGATTCCTGTGTGGCATTCCCCTCGCTGACTTGCCTCGCCGCCACATGGAATCGCGAACTGTCCTCAGCCTACGGCAACGCCCTCAGCGAAGAATTTGCTTATCGCGGCAAGGATGTCATGCTTGGCCCCAGCACGTCGATAGCGCGCACGCCCCTCTGCGGCCGCAACTTTGAATACATGGGCGAAGACCCCTACCTTGCAGGCGAAATGGCCGTGCCCTACATCCGTGCGGCGCAGGCCAACGGGGTGGCTTGCTGCCTCAAGCACTTCGCTCTGAACAATCAGGAAGTTGAACGGATGACTGTCAACGTGAACGTATCAGAAAGGGCACTGCGCGAAATCTACCTGCCTGCGTTTGAAAAATGTGTGCGCGACGGCGGCCTGTGGACAATCATGGGTTCATACAACAAATGGCTGGATGCACACTGCTGCCACAACGACTCGCTGCTAAACGGCATACTGAAGCGCGAATGGGGATTCGACGGAGCTGTTGTGAGCGACTGGGGCGGCACTCACGACACGTGGCAGGCCGCCACAGGAGGCCTCGACATTGAGATGGGCACTGGCACTGACGGCAAGACCACAGACAAAGGACTGGGCTACAACACATACTATCTTGCCGACCCATTCGAGGAAATGGTGCTCGACGGACGCATACCGATGTCCATCCTCAACGATAAGGCTGCCCGCGTGCTACGCACCATATTCCGCACATCCATGAACCCGGCAAAGGCCATCGGCTCAATGTGCTCCGAAGAGCACTACGCCGTGTGCCGGCAAATTGGCGAGGAGGGCATCGTGCTGCTCAAAAACGACAGCAACCTGCTGCCGCTCGCGCCCTCATCCTATGACAGAATACTCGTCGTCGGCGACAATGCCGTGAGAAACATGTCCGAAGGCGGCGGTTCTTCGGAACTGAAAACGCTCCACGATGTTTCGCCGCTTGACGGAATCAAGTCGCTCTATGGCGACAAGGTTGATTTCGCCCGAGGCTATTATGCAGGCCGCGCCCTCTACGCAAAGGCCGAAACGCTCGATGAGGACTCCCTCGCAAGACTGCGCAGCGAAGCATTGGAAAAGGCTCGCAAGGCCGACTTGGTGATATTCATCGGTGGCCTCAACAAGAACGGCTATGAAGATTGCGAGAACTCCGACCGCAAAAGCTACCATCTGTCCTATGGACAGGATGAGTTAATAACCGACCTCGCCGCCATCCAGCCCAACATCGTTGTCGTGACCTTTGGCGGAAACGCCTTTGCCACGCCTTGGCTCGCCAATGTCAAAGCCATGCTGCACTGCTGGTATCTCGGCTCCATGTCAGGCACGACCCTTGCGTCAGTGCTCTCCGGCGACATAAATCCAAGCGGACGTCTTCCCGTGACGTTCGCCAAGCAGCAGGATGACTACGGCTGCTTCCAGTTTGGCGAGGAAAGCTATCCGGGCATCGACGGCCAAGTGTACTACAAGGAGGGCATATTCGTTGGCTATCGATGGTTTGACACCAAACGCATCGCGCCACAGTTCCCGTTCGGATTCGGCCTAAGCTACACCACGTTCCAATATGGCGAGCCTACCATATCGGCCAGCACAATGTCGTGTGACGATTCCCTACGCATCACCGTACCCATAAAGAACACTGGCGAAAGAGCCGGGAAAGAAGTGGTGCAGCTCTACATAGGCGATGACAAGGCGAGCGTCAGCCGGCCACGCAAAGAACTGAAAGGCTTCGAGAAAGTGTACTTGCAGCCAGGCGAGACCAAGACCGTGGAGTTCACAATCACCCACCGCGACCTCTGCTTCTGGTCAGAACAAGACCATGAATGGCGAGCCGAGAAAGGCCGATTCACGGCATACATTGGTTCAAGCTCTGCCAACGTGCGGTGCAAGGCCGCATTCAAATTGGAATAACGAAGTCCTCTCTTACAAGAGAATAACTCCATAACGGTATTTTTTAGAACACAAAAAAGTCAATAACATTACATCAAAGTACACATGAAAGACTATAATTTAGGATTTATTTCCAACGAGGATATTTTCTGCCATATAAGACACACAGCTGAATTATATCGCACACATATAAACCTCAAAGACTTCAACAAGAACATCATAGACCCAATAAAACTGACTTTCGATGCAAAGGTATACGGGAAAACCCTGGATGAGATCATTGCATCTGAGTGTATCCGGCAAATCGACAAGACAAACACAAATAACATTGGATATTTTCACCAGAACCTTTTCAGATATGCAGGAAATGGATGGGAAGTTCCAGACAGCGGGTTCGATGTCATCAATGAGGAACGCCACATCTTCGCTGAACTGAAAAACAAGCACAACACAATGAACAGTCGCGCGGCAGACAGTGTCTATCGCCACATGCAAAATAAGATATTGCATGACGACCAAGCCACATGTATGCTTGTTGAAGTAATATCTACGAAATCACGCAATGAGAAATGGTTCTATGACAATCTCTCGCATGAAAAGATAAGGCGCGTATCCATCGATAAGTTTTATGGAATTGTGTTTGATGACCAATATGCTTTTTTCAAACTATGCAAGGCATTGCCAGACATATTGGATGATGTTGTGGAAGACTTGGAATGCGGCTCTATTCACAGCACAGTACATGACGAGCTTGCAAAGTTATCCTCTGACACATTTAAAAGCCTTTATTTGCTCGCTTTCAGAACCTACGATGGCTTCAACAACTTTTAAGCAATCATGCAAGACAACACCATTTCAGCCAGTAATTTTGCAGACATAATGGGTGTCTCAAAGGCCACTCTCCAAAAATGGGAGGCCAATGGATCGTATGTCCCATCCATTGAAAAAGACGGCAGGAAATACTTCACTATCGAAGAGCTGCTCAATGTTCCTGAAATAAAAGAGATGGTGTATTCGGATTGGGAGGCTGAGATGAAAACTCGCCCACAACGCCCTTACACTTCCATCGAATTATTCGCTGGAGCCGGTGGCCTTGCTCTCGGATTAGAGAAAGCAGGATTTTCCCACGTGCTTCTCAACGAAATTGACCATGATGCCTGCGCTACATTGCGCAACAATCGCAAGGAATGGAATGTGGCAGAACAGGACATCAGAGAAATGTCTTTCACGGCATTCCGTGGAAATGTTGATTTCCTTTCCGGCGGCTTTCCCTGTCAGGCTTTTTCCTATGCAGGAAAACAGGGAGGATTCAACGACACACGAGGCACGTTGTTCTTTGAGTTGGCTCGTGCAGTGGATGAGGTGCGTCCCAAAGTCTTCATGGGAGAGAATGTAAGAGGGCTTTCTGTGCATGACAATGGACGGACATTGGAAACAATAAAGAACACTATCAAGGAACTTGGCTATACATTAGTGGAACCACGTGTATTGAAAGCCATCCTATATCAAGTGCCACAAAAACGAGAAAGGCTTATATTAATAGCCATACGCAACGACATCGCCGACAGGGTCACCTTCAAATGGCCTGCGCCATATCACCGCATAATGACACTGCGGGACGCATTCTACAAGGGTGAGCTTTACGACACCGACGTGCCAAAGTCAGATGGCCAAAAGTATCCGCCCAAGAAACAGAAAGTCATGGAACTCGTCCCCATGGGTGGATATTGGCGCGATTTGCCCGTGGAAGTTCAAAAAGAATACATGGGCGGAAGTTTCAAACTTGAGGGGGGCAAGACGGGAATGGCACGCCGCCTCTCGCTGGACGAACCATGCCTAACGCTGACCTGCGCACCGGCTCAAAAACAGACCGAACGATGCCACCCAATTGAGACACGCCCTCTTACGGTGCGTGAATATGCACGCATACAGACATTCCCGGATGATTGGAATTTTGAAGGGACACTTAGTTCCCAATACCGACAAATAGGAAACGCCGTGCCCGTAAACTTGGCGTATGCCATCGGGCGTTCGCTCACACGCCTTTTCAACGACATCGAGAACCTATAATAATTTGGCCGTGGAGCTTCCTTGACCGGGCATTTGCCTTTTATGACATGCCCTGAAAACGGCCGCTGAATAAGCAAAAAAATTATGCAGGGAAACGTTGTCAGGACAAGGCGTTATGAATCGACGTGCGGCACATTGACGCTCGGTTCGTTTGGCGACAAGCTCTGCTTATGCGACTGGCAGACGGGAAAGCACCGCGACAATGTTTGCAGACGACTGAAACGGATGTTGCACGCCGACCTGGAAGATTGGGCATCGGATGCCATCGAAGAAGCCGTGCGGCAACTTGACGAGTATTTTGCAGGGAAGCGCAAGGCATTCAGTGTTCCATTGCTATTCGTGGGGACAGATTTCCAGAAAGCCGTTTGGAGCGAACTGCTGACAATCCCTTTTGGGGAGACTGTTTCTTACGGAGAAATGGCACGCCGCATTGGTGTGCCAAAGGCCGTCCGTGCGGTGGCCAATGCAAACGGAGCAAACCCATTGTCAATCTTCGCGCCCTGCCATCGGGTTATCGGAAGCGACCATTCCCTGACCGGATATGGCGGAGGCATTGAAGCAAAGCGCAAACTGCTCGAATTAGAGGGCATCCGCCTTCTCCGATGAAGCCCTCCATCACGGCGAGCCTCCGCACCACCGCCATGCCGCTTTTCAACTTCACGTCAATTTCGTTCCGCGCAACGTGCAGGTATGCAACGATTTACAAAACCTGTCTCGTTGCCCTCCAATAAGGCATTCGTTGGCCTCCAACGAGGCATTAATTGCAATGCAATTAGGCAGC
>CAZURD010000034.1:0-13605 GCA_964623445.1 uncultured Prevotella sp.
AATCCCTACCTCGCCAGACTGCAATAGGCAACACGACTGCCACTCCCTGCAACCCAGTGGAGCGGCTCTACGCATCCGACATCCCCACGCCACACGCCCCAAACGACATGAGGCGACCCTGCACAAAAGTACGATGTGTCTCCCGCGTTAAGCGTAGCGGGCTACGCCGAGGCGAGACGGAAGACAAGATGCCGGCAGGAGCGCGGAAGCAGGCGAAGAGTTTAACGAAAGGTTTTCAACGACGTAATAACGGCCTAACGGCCGATTTGGGTTAAATTAGATGCCTAAATGGAACGCAACGAGGCATTAATTGGCGGCCAATTAATGCCTCGTTGCGTTCCATTTAATGCCCCATTGCGAAGCATTTAGTGCCTTGTCATAATCTGTACAAGCCTTGACTGCCTCCTCATCACTCATTATCAGCAACTTAGCCACTACGGACGACAGCTGCGTAGCGGCAGAACCTATTCTCCGGCGGAAGCCACACCCGCAGTCTGTTTGCCCGCAGCCGAAAGACGGAGTTCCTCGCGCAGGAAGCCGGCCGTATATCCCTTGCCACTGGCGGCCACCTCCTCGGGTGTGCCGCAGACCATGACACGGCCACCGCCGCGCCCGCCCTCGGGCCCCATGTCAATCACATGGTCGGCCACCTTTATCACGTCGAGGTTGTGTTCAATCACTATCACGGTGTTGCCACGGTCTACGAGCCGCTGAAGCACGTCGAGAAGTATGCGTATGTCTTCAAAATGCAGTCCCGTTGTCGGCTCGTCGAGTATGTAGAGCGTCTTGCCCGTGTCGCGCTTGCTCAATTCCGTGGCCAGTTTCACACGCTGGCTCTCGCCTCCGGAGAGCGTGGTGGAGGGCTGTCCGAGCTTGATATAGCCAAGCCCCACGTCCTGTATGGTCTTTATCTTGCGCAGTATTTCGGGCACATTCTCAAAGAACTCCACCGCCTGGTCTATCGTCATGTCGAGCACGTCGGCAATGCTCTTGCCCTTGTAGCGCACTTCGAGCGTCTCGCGGTTGTATCGCTTGCCGTGGCACACCTCGCAAGGCACCATCACGTCGGGCAGGAAATTCATCTCGATCGTCTTATAGCCATTGCCCCCGCAGGCCTCGCAGCGTCCTCCTTTCACGTTGAACGAAAACCGTCCCGGCTTATATCCCCTGATCATCGCCTCGGGGAGGCTGACAAAGAGCGAGCGGATGTCGCCGAACACGCCCGTGTAGGTGGCCGGATTGGAGCGCGGCGTGCGTCCCAGCGGACTTTGGTCAACGTTCACAACCTTGTCTATCCGTTCAAGTCCCTCTATCGAATCGTATGGCATGGGGACTTTCAGCGAACGATAGAAATGCTGACTGAGAATGGGTTGCAGCGTCTCGTTGATGAGCGTTGACTTGCCAGAGCCACTCACTCCCGTGACCACTATCAGCTTGCCGAGCGGAAATTCCACATCGACACCTTTCAGATTGTTTCCCCGCGCACCGCGCAGTATGAGGCTGTGGCCGTTGCCCTGTCTGCGCACCTGTGGCACTTCTATGCTCCTCTCCCCGCTCAGATACTGGCTTGTGAGCGTATGCGAGGCCATCATTTGCTGCGGCTTACCTTGAAAAACCACCTCTCCGCCGCCGCGCCCCGCCTTTGGGCCGATGTCAACGATGTAGTCTGCGGCAAGCATCATGTCGCGGTCGTGCTCCACGACGACCACCGTGTTGCCGATGTCGCGCAGTTCCTTGAGCGAGTTTATTAGCCGCTGGTTGTCACGTTGATGCAGTCCGATGCTCGGTTCGTCGAGGATATAGAGCACATTCACGAGCTGCGACCCTATCTGCGTGGCAAGCCTTATGCGCTGGCTCTCGCCGCCCGAGAGCGATGCCGAGGGGCGATTGAGCGACAGATAGTCAAGCCCCACCTCAAGAAGGAAGTCAATCCGCGTGCGAATTTCCTTCAGAATCTCCTCCGCTATCTGCCTCTGCTGGTCGTCGAGCCTGTCCTCCAAGCCCGTGAGCCACTGCCGCAACTCGCTGATGTCCATTGAAGCCAGCTCCGCAATGTTCTTGTCGTCAACGCGATACGACAGCGATTCGCGGCAGAGGCGTTGGCCGTGGCAGTCGGGGCACTCGCGCACGGCGAGGAACTGGTCGGCCCAACGCTGTGCTGCCGCGCTGTCGTCGTACTCCATTGCACTGCGGAGATATTTCACCACGCCATCAAAAGCCACGAAATAGTCGCTCGACGTGTGTACAAGTTCCTTGTCGATGCGCACCTTTTCCATTGAGCCGCCGAGAATTTCGCCCATTGCCTCCTCCGGTATGTCGCTCACCTTGGTCTTGATGTCGCATCCATACTTGCGCAGTATGGCATCAATCTGCCAGAAAATCATCTGGTTCTTATACTTGCCAAGCGGCACGATGGCTCCCCCGTGGATGCTCAACGAACGGTTGGGAATCACCTTTTCAAGGTCGATTTCGTTCACGAAGCCCAGTCCCTTGCACCGATGGCAAGCCCCTTGCGGCGAGTTGAACGAGAAGCTGTTAGGCGCAGGGTCGCTGTATGAGATGCCAGTCGTGGGACACATCAGCCTCCGCGAGAAATGCTTCAACGCCCCGCTGTCGGCATCGTAGACCATGACAAGCCCGTCGCCGAGCTTCATCGCCGTGGCCACACTCTTCCGCAGCCGTTCATCGGCGGTGTCCTTGGCCACGAGCTTGTCCACCACCACTTCGATGTCGTGGTTCTTGTAGCGATCCACTTTCATGCCACGTGTCAGCTCTTTCAGTTCGCCGTCGACGCGCACCATAAGGAATCCCTTGCGGCGGAGGCTCTCGAAGAGTTCGCGATAGTGTCCCTTTCTGCTGCGCACCATTGGTGCAAGCAACAGAATCTTGCGCCCGGCATAGTCAGACGCAATCATGTCGAGCACCTTTTCCTCGGTATATTTCACCATAGGCTCGCCCGTGACGTAGCTGTATGCCTTGCCGGCGCGTGCGAAAAGCAGTCGCAGGAAGTCGTAAATCTCGGTGGTTGTCCCCACGGTGGAGCGCGGGTTCTTGTTCGTTGTCTTCTGCTCTATGCTTATAACAGGGCTTAATCCCGTGATTTTGTCAACGTCAGGACGTTCCATTCCGCCGAGGAAGTTGCGCGCGTAAGCAGAGAAAGTCTCCAGATAGCGGCGTTGCCCCTCGGCATAGATTGTGTCGAAGGCGAGCGACGACTTGCCCGAGCCAGACAGCCCCGTAACCACTGTGAGGCTGTTGCGCGGGATTGTCACGTCGATGTTCTTCAGATTGTGTACACGTGCGCCCCAAACGTCTATGCGTCCGCCCTCTATCGGAGCGCCGTTTTCAGTGGCCTTGCCCATCAGTAGCTGCCTCACTCTATGTATTTGCGCAACAGATTGACATCGCGCTTAATGTTATACTTAGTGCCATCGGCTCCGCGCGCCTTCACCAACACATAATAAACGCCGTCGGGAACATCCTTGCCGTTGAACGTGCCGTCCCATCCTCCGTCGATGTCGGTCCACTCATAGAGCTTCTGTCCCCAGCGGTTGAATATGTAGGCATGGAACTCCACAATGCTGCGGTGGGTGTCCTTGGCCTTGTATATGTCGTTCACGCCATCGCCGTTTGGAGAGAATGCGTTCGGCATCTCAAGTATGCTCGTGCTTATCGACACCGTTATCGACCCTATCAGCTCCGCGTCCGACGAAGAGTCGTAGGTGACATAGAGCGAGACGACAGTCGAACCAGACTCGGAGAACACGTATGTGGTCTCCTCCTCATAGCGCACCACATAGGGCGTCTCGCTGCCGGAGCGGGTGAACCGCCATTCGTAAGAGGGCGTCAGGTCGCCCAAGTCAGAAGGATTGGCGCGGAACGTCACCGTAAGCGGGGCTTCGCCGTCGCTTATCGCGTCGGTGGTCTCCTGCTCCACACCATCCGCGTCGGTATAGTAAGCCGTGGGATTGAAATCGGCCAATGCAACGACAGGCAGCATGGCCATGAAAATAAATAATAGTCGCTTTGCCATCATTCGCAAATTATACAGCGCAAAATTACTTATTATCGTTGATTTATCCGCCCTTTTTTGGTAATTTTGTCGGCGGTTAATATATTAAACGGAAACATGAGACCCGCATTTAGATACTCATTGGCCATTGTCGCCATGCTCATGGCCGTCGGCACAACCTCGGCACAAGTGGCGAAATGGAGAGAGGTTCACAAGGTCAAGAGCAAGGAAACAATCTTCGGGCTGGCTCGCGAAAACGGCATATCCATCCAAGAACTGATTGAGGCCAACCCCGAAATGGCCGACCCGAGATATGAACTGAAGAAAGGGACATACATCTTCATACCTTATCCAAAGGACAGCACGGCCACAACGGCAACGGTGACAGTGGAATCGACACTCACCAACGCCAACGCCACGCCGACGGAGATGCCCGCCCCCGTAGCGGATGACCTGCGCTCACGAGCCATCAGACTGGGAGTGATGCTGCCGTTCAACGCCAACACAACCGACGGGATGCGCATGGTGGAATACTATCGGGGCGTGCTCATGGCCTGCGACAGCCTGCGCAAGGATGGCACGTCCGTCGATGTCTACGCATGGAACACCACGCAGGGAGCCGACCTGTCGAAGATTCTCAACGATACGAACGCCGGACGGTGCGACCTTATTATAGGCCCGTACTACTCGAAGCACGTGAAACAGCTCGCCAACTTTGCGCAACAGCGCGGAATAAAGGTGCTCGTGCCTTTCGCCACGAACACCGACGAACTGCAAACAAACGCAAGTCTCTTCCTTGCCAACAGCGGACAGACAGACTTCGAAGAGGTGGTGATTGAGCGTTTCCTGCAAAAATTCTCCGACAGCCATCCCGTGTTCATCGACTGCAACGATGCCGAGAGCCGCAAAGGTTCGTTCACGATGGGGCTGCGCAAGAGGCTTGAAGCAATGGGGCGCAAATACTCCATAACCAACCTCACATCGCCGGAGAACAACTTCGCCAACGCATTCAGCAAGGAACAGCCCAACGTGGTGATTCTCAACAGCGGGAACGCACCTCAACTCAACATCGCACTGGCCAAAATCAACAGCTTTTCAGTGCTCAACCCGGAAGTGACCGTGACGCTGTTCGGCTATCCTGAATGGCTGGGGTACACCCAAAGCAACCTCGACGACTTCTACAAGTACAGCGTTTACATCCCCTCTGCATCATACGCAAACCCGCTTTCGGAAAAGACATCGCGCATGGAACAGAAATATCAGGCCAACTTCCGCAAACCGATGTCGCGGACACAGCCACAAAACGCACTGTCGGGATTCGACCACACCTACTTCTTCGTGAAAGGCTTGCACACCGTGGGCGCATCGTTCACGGGTGCGGCTGGCTCTGTGAGCTACGATGCCATACAGTCGCCGCTGCATTTTGTGCGCGTGGGAAACGGCGGATACAAAAACGTCAACCTCTTCTTTGTGCATTACACACCCGAGCACAAGATTGAGACCATCAACTTCTGACGCTGCCAAACGATGCTACCACAACCTCAATCGCCCACAAAACGCAGACTGACAGCAGCCGCCAGACAGACGACAGCCGCAATCGTGGCAGTGCTGGCTCTGGCTGCATGGCCCGCAATCGGTTCGGCACAAATAGGCGAGCACCGCAACGAGCTGGCCGTGGGAGTGAACGGTGGCTACCTGCTAAGCAACGTGGGATTCAACCCCGGTGTGCAGCAGAACTTGCTTGCGGGCATGACCGCCGGCCTCACTGTGCGCTATACGTGCGAGAAATATTTCAAGAGCGTCTGCGCACTCGTGGGCGAAGTGAACATCGCGCGCATGGGATGGAAGGAAAACATCATCGACGCTGACGACCAACCGATTATCAATCCAGTCACAGGACTTGCCGAGGAATACGAACGCCAGCTCACCTACATGCAGATACCGCTATTCGCCCGCCTTGGATGGGGACGCGAGCGGAAAGGCGTACAGTTCTTCTTCCAAGTGGGGCCGCAGGTTGGATTCCTCATCGGCGACAAGGCAAAGTCCAATTTCAACTACGCTGACAGAAACACAACGGACAGGACGGGCGTGATGCTCGATGCCGTGCAGGACACACTCGACATACAGCGCAAGTTCGACTATGGCATCGCCGGAGGCATCGGCCTGGAGTTTTCCCACCCAAAAGTGGGGCATTTCATACTCGAAGGACGCTACTACTACGGACTTGGGGACATCTTCAACAACTCCAAATCAGACTACTTCGGACGCAGCAACAACTCGAACATCATCATAAAGCTCACTTATCTGTTCGACGCGATAAGGACGAAAAACTCTAAAATAAAATAACTCATGTTTGAAAACCAACCAAAAGGACTTTATGCGCTCGCCTTGGCCAACACAGGCGAGCGTTTCGGCTATTACACGATGCTCGCCATCTTCGTGCTGTTCATGCAGGCAAATTTCGGATTGACGGAGGCCGCCGCAGGACAGTTCTATGGCATTTTCATCATGCTCGTCTATTTCCTGCCGGTCATCGGCGGCATCCTTGCCGACAAGTTCGGCTTCGGGCGCATGGTAACAATCGGCATCCTTATCATGTTCCTCGGCTATCTGCTGATGGCGTTGCCCCTCGGATCGGGCACAAACGCCCTCATCGTGATGATTGGCGCACTCTTCTTCGTGAGCCTTGGCACGGGTCTCTTCAAGGGCAACCTGCAAGTAATCGTGGGAAATCTATACGACGACCCGCGCTACGCCAACCGCCGCGATGCCGGATTCAGCATCTTCTATATGGCCATCAACATCGGCGCAATGTTCGCCCCGAGCGCGGCCGTGCAGATGATGAAGTGGTCACAACAGACCTTCGGAGTGAGCGAGGCTGACTCATATCACTATGCTTTCGGTCTGGCCTGTGCCTCGCTGATTATTTCCATACTGATATACTACGGCTTCCGAAAGATGTTTATCCACGCCGAGACAAACCAAACGCAGACTACCAAGGTTGCGTCCGCAGCGGAAAAAGACACCCAACAGGTCGCAGTGACCGACCGCGACCGTATCACTGCGCTATGCCTCGTCTTCGCTGTGGTGATATTCTTCTGGATGTCATTCCACCAAAACGGCCTCACGCTGACGTTCTTCGCCCGCGACTACGTGCAGACATCGGCCACGGGACTTGTCGGAATGGAGTTCAACGTGTGGAATCTCGTGCTCATGGTTTTCATTGTCTACGGACTGTTCGGCCTGTTCCAATCGCACAAGGCTAAGGGAAAAGTGATTGCCGCAGCCGTCATCGTGCTTGCAATTGCCGGGCTTGTCTACCAATATGAAACGCAACCCGCAAGCGTCGACGTAGACGCTCCCATATTCCAGCAGTTCAACCCGTTCTTTGTCGTGGCTCTCACGCCCGTGTCGGTGGCCATATTCGGCTGGCTTGCACGCCAGAAGAAAGAGCCGTCCACACCGCGCAAGATTGCCTACGGCATGTTCGTGGCCGCCATCGCCTATCTGCTCATGGCCTTGGCATCGGCCGGACTGCCATTGCCGGGCGATCTGTCCAACCCCGAAAACGTCGACGGCGCATACCGGGTGACGCCCAACCTGCTCGTGGGTACATATCTCGTGCTCACTTTTGGCGAACTGCTGCTAAGTCCGATGGGCATATCTTTCGTATCGAAAGTGTCGCCCGCGAAATACAAGGGACTGATGATGGGATGCTGGTTCGCCGCCACCGCCATCGGAAACTATCTCACGAGCATCGCCGCAATACTCTGGGGACAGCCTCTCTGGGTGGTGTGGGGCGCACTGATGGTGCTCTGCCTGCTCGCCACAATATTCATGTTCACAATGATGAAACGGCTCGAAAAAGTCTGCTGACAATACCGGCAACACCGCCCCGGCTTCGCTCTGGCCTTCGCCTGCGATGCCGGGGCGTTTTCGTATGCCCCATCCTGCATCACGATGAATAAGACACCGCCAGCAAAAGTGCCACACAACGAACAGCCATGACCATCTGCCTGCTACTCGCATCTTTCCTGACGCTGGTGCAACTCAATTGCGAAAACCTCTTCGATTGCCGCCACGACACGCTCAAAAACGACGTGGAATTCCTGCCGGAAGCACCACGCCACTGGACACCGTGGCGTTACTGGCGCAAGCTCGATGCCATCGGAAAGGCCATTCTCTCCTCCGGCGACCATGACGGCAAGGGGAACATTCCCGACCTCGTGGCTCTCTGCGAGGTGGAGAACGACAGTGTGCTGCACGACCTCACGCGCCGCTCGCTGCTGCGCGGGGCGCGATACGGATACATCGTCACCGATTCGCCTGACGAACGCGGCATCGACGTCGCCCTACTCTACCATGACTTTTCGTTCGCCCCGCTTTCCCACACTTCGCTGCGAGTGCCCGCTGAACGCGGCATGGAACCCACACGCGACATTCTCTACGTCTGCGGCGTGACCTCCGGAGGCGACACTCTCCATGTATTCGTGCTACATGCACCAAGCCGCCGAGGCGGTGAGCGAGCCACACGTCCCCACCGAATGGCCGTGGCGAAGCGTCTGTGCCAGTCTGTTGACTCGCTGTTCGGCATACATCCCGAGCCGAACATCATCGTGATGGGCGACTTCAATGCCTACGCCGACGACCCGTCGCTCGCGCTTATCACCCAACACGGCCTGCAAAACGCCACGGCCAATGCCACGGGAAAAAACGGAGCGCGCGCCACCTACCGCTACAAGGGACGCTGGGGAAACCTCGACCACATCCTGCTATCTGCCCCACTAATGAACCGCATAGCCTCCGCCGCCGTCAACGATGCACCTTTCCTCATTGAGAACGACGAGACCTACGGCGGCGTGAAGCCCCGACGAACATACAACGGATACCGTTACCAGAGCGGGGGCGTGAGCGACCACCTGCCGCTCGTGGTGCGCCTGCATTGGAACAACTGACGAGAAAAAGGTAGTTGAGTGCCAAACAATCAACTGGCAATCCACTATATGAACGGCCTCAGGGACGCAATGTCCAAGCATCCCGCTCAACAATAAATCGTAATATTCTCAACACAGCGTCACTGGGACGCACAATTCACGCATCATACGGTCAAAAGACCGCTCACAATTCCTTTCCTTACATTATATAATTACACCGAACCGGCGTATCGGATCAAGGCAAGGGAAAGTGTAAATCAAGGCAAATTGAGAAACAGATTAGCAAAAAAGAAAACTGCGAATAAGGGAAAATGCGAAGTCACGTCTGGGCAAATGGAGGCTTTTCTGCGGCTTTGTTTTCCAGCAACTCCGCTTTAATCGAAAAGGCTTGGCAAAAGACTGTCAACTGACTTGTCCTCTTTCGGGCACTCATCCGTGCAATTCCCGTCGTCGCCAGCGTTGACAAACAGCGGCAAATGCGTCATTCTGCTATAGGTTTCCACATCAATCCGATAGCACCCTCGTCGGTTTGTGCGCGTCACGAGCGGATGCGGCGGCTTTGAATAGCGCATTATGAAACGCCTCACGCAGTTCTGCACATCGTCAAAGTCGGGCATATCAAACATGTTGCAATTCATGTTGTAGACGTGCAAAGCCAGATTTTTCACGCTGATGCCATTGTCACCAACGCTTGCCAGTACATCTATTATGTGCCTGTCGTATTTCACCCGTCTTGCCAGTCCTGCCCCATCCCCTATCCTCGCCCCGCATATCATAAGAAAGGGTCAGATGCCTTTCACGGGCATCCGACCCTCCCTGTATTGCGGTGCTGCAAAAGCATCAAACCAAAGCAACCTTGCCTTCAACAGCGGCAATCTTGCCCTCCTTGAAGAGCCAGCCAATGCCAAGAAGCGTTTCCTCAACACTGATGGCGGCAGCTGCTGCAATTTCCTCCACGGCCATTGGCTCAGCGGAGCCAGCAAGAGCTTGATAGACATCGCCAGCCTTGAATCCCACGTTCTCCGGATTGAGGTCGACACTCACTTTTTTGGAGGCCGCAGTCCTCCTGCCGGTGGTTTTCTTCGGCTCAGCAGTCGTAGCTTTTTTTGTTGTTTTCTTCTCTGCCATAGTTCTTTGAAATTCTAAATTGTATATAATCGAAATAAAATGCGTAAACTCTGTGTGCAAAAGTAGTTTTTTTCTTCCTATTGACAAAATTTCCGTTTGACTATATTAGGAAGCCTTTATTCCTTTTTTGCAATTCATTCGCTATTCTTGACCTAAGTCAATCGACAGATGCAGCTCGTCAAGCTGTTTCTGTTCGAGTGTCCCAGGGGCATCAAGCATCACGTCGCGTCCACTGTTGTTCTTCGGGAAAGCTATGCAGTCGCGTATCGAATCAAGCCCGGCGAAAATGCTCACCATGCGGTCGAGGCCAAAGGCAAGGCCTGCGTGAGGCGGTGCGCCATACTTGAATGCGTTGATGAGGAAACCGAACTGAGCCATTGCCCTTTCCGGCGTGAATCCCAATATGCGGAACATCCGTTCCTGAAGCTGTCCCTCGTGGATACGCAGGCTGCCACCGCCGACCTCTATTCCGTTGCACACGAAATCGTAGGCCATTGCCCGCACCTTCTCCGGCTCACTGTCGAGCAAGGGAATATCGTCAGGGTTGGGCATGGTGAACGGGTGGTGTGTAGACATGAGACGTTGCTCCTCGTCGCTCCACTCGAACAGCGGGAAGTCAACAATCCACAGACACACGAACTTGTCTTTATCCCTGAGGCCGAGCCTCTCGCCCATTTCCAGACGGAGCTGGCACAGTTGCGTGCGCACCTTGTTGGGCTTGTCGCCACACAGGATCAGGGCAAGGTCGCCGTCGTTTGCCCCCATTGCCTGCTTTACTTCAGCGAGTTGCTCCGGTGTATAGAACTTGTCCACGCTCGACTTAACCGTACCGTCGGCGTTAAACTTCACATAGACCAGTCCCGATGCGCCCACTTGCGGCCTCTTCACGAAGTCGGTGAGCTGGTCGAGCTGTTTGCGTGTGTAGCCGGCGCACCCCGGAACGCAGATGCCTCCGATATAGGCTGCCTCGTCGAAAAGCTTGAACGTGCCTTTCTTCAGCACTCCGTCAAGCTCGACAAACTCCATGCCGAAGCGCAAGTCAGGCTTGTCGCTGCCAAAACGGCGCATTGCCTCGTGCCACGTCATGCGCTGCAACGGCGGCAACTCCACCCCGCGTATTTCGCGGAAGAGGTGGCGCATCATCTCTTCAAAGAGCGAAAGCACGTCATCTTGGTCGACAAAGCTCATCTCGCAGTCCACCTGCGTGAACTCCGGCTGGCGGTCTGCACGGAGATCTTCATCACGAAAACACTTCGCTATCTGGAAATAGCGGTCGAATCCGCTCACCATGAGCAGCTGCTTTAGCGTCTGCGGGCTTTGCGGCAGTGCGTAGAACTGCCCCGGGTTCATTCGCGAAGGCACAACGAAGTCGCGTGCTCCCTCCGGCGTAGAACCAATGAGGATTGGGGTTTCCACCTCGATGAAGTCGCGCGAATCAAGGAAATTGCGTATGAGGATCGTCATCCTGTGACGCAGTTCAAGGTTTTTCCTCACAGCATTGCGCCTCAAATCAAGATAACGGTAGCGCATACGTATGTCGTCACCGCCGTCGGTGTTGTCCTCGATGGTGAAAGGAGGCGTGACGCTTTCGCTCAAGATGCGAAGCTCCTTGGCAATCACCTCCACGTCGCCCGTTGGGAGATTGGGATTCACGCTCTGTCGCATCTCCACATTGCCAACCACTTGCACGCACCACTCGCGCCCCAGTTTGTTGGCCCGTTCGCACAGCTGCGCATCGCCAGCCTCGTCAAACACTATCTGTGTTAGTCCATAGCGGTCGCGCAAGTCCACAAACGTCATTCCGCCCATTTTGCGGCTTCGCTGCACCCATCCGGCCAATGTCACTTGGCTTCCGGCATCGGAGGCGCGTAGCTCTCCGCAGGTCTTTGTCCTATACATTATTATATTATTGTGCAATTTACGTCGGTGGGATTCCACTCTAATATGCCGATGGAATTTCCCGCAAGGCCGCTAACGGCCTTGTTTTTAACCTTTTTGGATGCAAAAGTAGGCAAAAACGAGGAAAGAGGCAAATATTTTACTTAACTTTGTGCCACTAACGCTAATTTAACCAAGACATGAAACACTGCCTAACCATCATGGCATGTACTGCCCTCTCGCTCCCCCTGTGGGCCGGAGGCACCGATGCCGATGGCGTGCTCGATGCAGCCCGCCGTGCAAACGCCTATTTCATGGCCAAGACTCCCGACCCTACAGCCGTCACGAACGTGAAGAAACTGCGTCCCAGCAGCCTGTGGACGCGCGGCGTTTACTACGAGGGACTGATGGCCTTATACGAGATTGACCCACAGAAAGAATACATCGAATACACTGACCGCTGGGCCGATTTCCACAAGTGGACACCCCGCGACGGCGTTGGCACGCGCGATGCCGACAACCAATGCTGCTCGCAGGCATACCTCGCCCGCTTCAGCATGACCGGCGACTCTGCCATGATGCGCCCCACCCGCGAAAACATTCAGGAGCAAATGGCCGAAGGCCGCAACGACTACTGGACGTGGGTGGATGCCATCCAAATGGCAATGCCTGTGTATGCGCAGATGTATGAGATAACGGGCGACTACACTTACATCGACCGTGCGATGGATATGTATCGCTGGAGCCGCAACGAATGCGGCGGCGGACTGTTCAACGAGCCTGACGGCCTGTGGTGGCGCGATGCCGATTTCGTGCCTCCATACAAGGAGGCCGACGGCAACCAGTGCTACTGGTCGCGCGGTAACGGCTGGGCATTGGCCGCAATGGTGAGGGTGATGGAGTGCCTGAAGCCACGCGACAAAGCCTACAAGGAGTTGAAAAAGGACTTCGTTGCCATGTGCAACGCCCTCGCCGCCTGCCAGCGCGAAGACGGATTCTGGAACGTGAGCCTCGCCTCGCCTGCCACGTTCGGCGGCAAAGAGACCACGGGCACGGCTCTCTTCCTCTATGGCATCAGCTGGGGCGTGCGCAACGGACTGCTGAAAGCCAAGACTTTCCGCCCCGTGGCAGACAAGGCGTGGGAGGCCATTGAGCGCGATGCGCTGCACGCCGACGGTTTCCTCGGCTATGTGCAGGGCACTGGCAAAGAGCCGAAAGACGGACAGCCCGTGACCTACGAGCGCGTGCCCGACTTTGAAGACTTCGGCCTCGGCTGCTTCCTGCTCGGCGCATCCGAATACTACAAGCTGGTGAAAGACTGACAAACACCTGCCCTATCAAAAGCCATTAGCCCCATGAGGCCGCCGTGCCTCATGGGGCTAATGGCTTCTTGCGTGGCTATTCTCTAATTCTTTGGACAGCCAGAACCATTCCGTCTGGCCAGAGGAGAATGTTAATCTGCCTACGTCTATATGGCAATGCTCACCTCGCGCCCATCGTAATCGATAGTCGGGGCATCGCTTCCGCAAACGCCGAACGGCTGCTGACTGACCTCGGACATCCACACCACGCGGAACGTGCGCCGCCTGAGCATCCCAGGGAACGAGCCTTGCCGCTGGCGTATGGTGAGCCTGCGGTCTGCATCGGAGTAGT
>CAZURD010000034.1:13705-21619 GCA_964623445.1 uncultured Prevotella sp.
GGGAACGAGCCTTGCCGCTGGCGTATGGTGAGCCTGCGGTCTGCATCGGAGTAGTCTATTTGTATCGTCGCATACTCGCCGCGCTCGTAGCCATAGCTCAACCCGTCGTCTTCGTAGAGTACGAACGAGCCGTCCGCGCCCGCGCAGACATACAGAGTGATGGTGTCGGCAGGGCGTTCGTCGCTCCACTGCATATCAGGCCCAAGCGGGATTATTGCCCCTTCGGGCGCAAACAGCGGTATGCGGTCGTATGGAGCGTCGACCGTGAGCGTCTGTCCGCCATCGTACCGCCGTCCCGTGTGCAGGTCATACCACCCGCACTGCCGTGGCAGATACACCTCGCGGCTGCGTGCCTTGTAGGCCGTCACGGGGCAGGCCATGAGCGACGGGCCAAACATCCATTGGTTGCCTATGGACAGCACGGCCTCGTCGTCGCCGTAATCCATTGCGAAACCGCGCATGATGGTGTAGTCGTTCAGCCACACCCAGCCAGCCATTGAATAGAGGTAGGGCATCAGACGATAGCGCAGGCGGTGGTGTGCCACGATTGTTTCGTATGCAGGATGACCCTCGGGGGCAATGTTCCACACCTCGCGTACAGGCCATTGGCCATGCGTGCGATAAAGCGGCACGAAGCATCCGAACTGATGCCACCTCGCCTGAAGCTCGCGCCACTCGTCAAGGTCGGCATTCTCCCGCCCGGTCTTGTCCCATTCCTTTTGGGCATTCACATAGCGACGCTCCACGCAGAAGCCGCCGATGTCCATTCCCCAGAATGGTATGCCCGCCATTGAGAAGTTTATTCCGGCCGTCATCTGCGCCCTCATGTCCTCCCACCGTGTGCCTATGTCGCCACTCCACGTGGCCGTGCTGTACCGCTGCAAGCCCGCGAAGCCGCTCCTCGTGAGCAGGAACACGCGCTTGTCCGGCTCCACCGACCGCTGGCCGTTGTATATCGCATCGGCATTCACTATGGAGTAGGCATTGAAATACTCGTCGCTCGTGCCCAATGCCGTAGGCCCGCAAAGAGCCTTGCGGTAGTCAATGGGCGTGCAGTCGCGCACGTTTGGCTCTGAAGCGTCCATCCACCATGCGTCGATGCCCCTGCCGAGAGCGGAATAGAGATTGTCGTCCATTTGCTGCCAGAACATCTTCCGCGCCCCTGCCGAATAGGCATCGTAGAACGAACCGACGTAGCCCGGCCCCACCCAGTCGCGGATGGAGTCGCTGACGGCCTGCCGGTACATCCACCCGTTGGCGTCGAGGGCGCGGTAGTTGTCTGTGTTGCAGTAGAACTTCGGCCACACCGAAATCATGTATCGGCCGTGCATGGCGTGTACGCTGTCCATCATCGCCTGCGGGTCGGGATAGCGCGACAGGTCGAAACGGTGGCTTCCCCACTGGTCATCCTCCCAGTAGTTCCAGTCTTGCACGATGTTGTCCACCGGAATCCGGCGGCGGCGAAACTCCGCGAGCGTTGATAGCAACTCGTCGGCAGTCTTGTATCGCTCACGGCTCTGCCAGAACCCCATCGCCCATTTCGGCATCACCTGCGCCCGTCCCGTAAGGCGGCGATAGTGGGAGATGACCCCATCGAGTGTGGCGGCGGCCATGAAATAATAGTCCATCTTTGGCGACATCTCGCTCCAGAACGACAGTTTCTGTTGCTCGTCTGCCCCGTAGGGCGCAGCCACGCGCAAGCCGATGTACGACGTTGAGCCATCCGGCCTCCACTCCACGCGCAGCCTGCGTGGCCTGCCCTCGGTCATGTGTACGCAGAACTTGTAGGAATTAGGGTTCCATGCCGTGCGCCATCGCTCCGCCACCACGAGGCTGTCGTCCACGTAGACGCTCACGTAGCCCGCATAGTAGAGCATGAAACGGTGGTCGGCTGTGGTGCGCGGGGTGAGCGTTCCCTCATACACCACGCTCGCCCCATCGAGCCTGAAGCCCTCGGGCAAGTTGCCCACAACGCCCGAATGTTCAAAATAGAGCGAGTCTTCGCGCCTTGTGAGCGTAGCCCCGTGGCTGTCGGTGTAAGTCCCCGTGAGCGCCCCGGGATTGCCCTCGCCGTCGGCAAGGGCGAAAGCGTCGCCGAGTTGCACATATCCCGACGGATTGCCCCAGCGGCAATAGGAATAGGTGTCCCAAAGCAGGCCATACTTGCGGCTGCTCACCACAAAGGGAACAGACACCTTGGTATTGTATTGGAAAAGTTCTTCGTCGCGCCCCTTGTAGTTCATTTCCTCCGCCTGATGCTGCCCGAGTCCGTAGAACGCCTCACTGTCGGGACTGTCGAAAAGCGTGCGCCACGTATATCCCGTGCGCTCTTCAAGCGTGAGCCTGCCGGCATCCGCCGCCCTGCCCCACCCTATCTCGTCTGGCGACGACGGGCGATAGGTGTCGGGCAACTCTGTCTGCGGCGACACGTAGCGGGAAAATGCCTTGCCGCCCACGGCAGACTCTTGCAGGAGCGTGTCGCCAGAGGCGCGGTCGACAAAGGCCAGACGACCCGTCTGCTTGTCGACGCTCACGGCCAACTGCGCCGTGAGAAGGCTCACCCAGTCGCGCCCCTCACTGACCGTGAACTCGGGAACTGCCCCTTGTTCCACCACAATGAGGCTGCGCCGACTTTCGGGAATGGTGTCGCCCGGGGCGGCCTCTACGCGGATGATGCCGTCGGCCACCGCGCTAAGCCTCAACACGCCCGCCTCCGTGGCCGTGAGGCGAGGCACTCTTATCTCCACTCCACGCTCCGTGTACGCCGTGACTTGCGACTGGGCAGGCATGGAACAGAGGGCCACGAGCAGGCTCGTGGCTGCGATTCTCGTAGTCATGTGTGGCATTGTCATCTGTGTTTTTGTCGTTTGGAATAATCCAGAGGCAAGTGCCTTACTGCCTCTGGGCGTGCTTTGCGGAGGTCTCGCGTATGACGAGTTGCTGCGGCACGATGATGTGGCGCACGTCCGTGTTTCCCCTCACAGCGTCGAGCAGGAGGCGGCAGGCCGTCTCGCCCATGCGCTGCGACTGGTCGACTATGGCCGACAGGCTCGGCGTGACGTATGCCGCATGTGCGTCGTCGGTGAATCCGATGAGGGCCACATCGCCAGGGATGGTAAGTCCCGACTGCTTTATGGCGGCGAACACCGCGAAAGTGATGATGTCGTTGAAAGCCACGATGGCATCCGGCCGCCCGTCACTGGCAAGCATATCGAGCGCAGCCTGCTTCGCCACGTCGTAATCAATCTTTCCGCAAGCCACGAGCGAGCGGTCGATGGGCAGTCCGTTTTGCCGTAGTGCCTCAAGGTAGCCGTGCTTCCTGCGGCTCACCATGTCGAGATGGTTAGGCCCTCCGATGAACGCGATGCGGCGGCTGCCTGTGTCGATGAGGTGCTGGGTGGCCTGACGGGCGGCCTCGTCGCCGTTTGCCGTGACCGACGAAAAGCGTTCGGGCAGGCACGTGCGCCCGAGGAACACGAGCGGTATGCCCATGTCGGCAATCTCCTCATAGTGGGAATAGTCGGTGGTGTCTTGCGCGAGACAGGCGATGATGCCCTCCACATGGAGGCTGATGAAATTGTCAACCGCACGCGCCTCCGCCCTGGAGTCCTCACGGCTGTTCGCGTTGATGACGGAGTAGCCTGCTCCGGCGGCCACGTCTTCGATGCCATCGAGCACGGAGGCATAGTAGTGAGACACGATGTTGGGCATCACCACACCGATTACTTGCGGCGACTCGTGGCGCAGGCTGCGCGCAAAGGGATTGGGGCGATAGTTCAGCTTCTTGGCCAAGTCCTTCACGCGCTGCTGCATCTCCAACCCTATCTCGGGGCTGCTGCGAAGCGCACGGCTGACGGTTGCTATGCTCACGCCAAGCTCCTTGGCGAGGTCTTTGAGCGATATGCGTCGTTTGCTGTCTGTCATTGTCGTGAAAAGGTTTGTGTCTGTTCAAGCCACGGGAACACACGCCGATGTGTTTCCAGCGTGCAGTTGGGGTTTGCCTTTTGCTTTGGCAAGTGCAAACGAGCGGCTCGCAGTCTCCCGAATGCTGCCGACCGTATGCAAAGTTAGCCATAAAAGCACTAACACGCAAACGTTTGCGTAGAAAATATTGACTTGCGGATATAGGGACATCAAGCAGGCAGGCGGTGGACGTTTGAGGGAAAGGGAAATGCCATGCGAATGGCCTTGAAAATCAACGAGGCAGGAAACGGAATGCAACGGAGCATTAAACGGTGTGCAATTAATGCCTCGTTGGCTTCCATTTAGGCATTAAATGGCGGCCATTTAGGCATCTAATTTTAATGCCTAAATACCAAAACACAAACCATTGGAAATCAATTCGTTAAGGAAAAGCGCAAGACAGAGGACTTAGGCTTCACACTTTCATAAGGTCGCTCGCCACCATGTCGCCCACGAACAGCCCCTCGCTGCTCAGGCGCAAGCGTCCGCCCTCGCGGAGGAGAAGCCCGCCAGAAATGTACTTGGCGGCGGAACGCAAGCAATAGTCCGCCATTTCGCGCCCGAAAACAGACGAGATGCGCCCGAGGTCGATGCCCTCGTAGGTGCGGAGGGAGAGCATCACGGCATCGTTGTAGCGCGTCGCGGCATCAAGCTCCTCGCGCTCAAAGGGCAAGCGGCCATGCTCGATGGCCTCTGTGTATTCTGCGATGTCGGCCACGTTCCATTGCCGTGACGTGCCATCGAACGAGTGCGCCGCCGCGCCTATGCCGAGATAGGGAACGCACTGCCAATAGCTGCTGTTGTGGACGGAACGCCGCCCGGGGCGTGCAAAGTTGCTCGTTTCGTAGTGTTCATAGCCGGCTGCGGCAAGGCGGTCAATCAATTCGTAGTACATCTGCCTGCAAGTCTCCTCGCCAGCCTCCGCCACCCTGCCCTCGTCGCGCAGGCGCGACAGCGGAGTGCCCTCCTCGTAGCTCAGGCAATAGGCCGAGATATGCTCCGGCGAGAGTGCGAGCACACTGTCGATGTCGCCCCGCCAGTCGGCCATGCTCTCCCCGGGGAAGCCATACATCAGGTCGATGCTCACGTTGCCTATGCCTGCGCGGCGCAGGTTGCCGACGGCACGGGACACGTCAGCAGCCCCGTGGCGACGGCGCAAGAAGCTCAGGCGGCGGGCATCGAAAGTCTGCGCGCCCATGCTCACGCGGTTGACAGGCAGCCGGGAGAGCGCGTCGGCATAGTCGGGGGTAACGTCGTCGGGGTTGCACTCCACCGTAACCTCCACTGCTTCGGAACAGTCGATAGCACTGAACAGTCGCCGGAGCAACGCAACGGGAAGCGCGCTCGGCGTGCCCCCACCTATATATATGGTGCGCGGAGGGGCGGCAAAGTCGCCTGCACGGCGCATCTCCAGCTCAGCACAGAGCGCATCGACATAGCGTTCGGCGAAAGAAAGGCACGTGGTGGAGTAGAAACCGCAGTATATGCAGCGGCTTTTACAAAAAGGTATGTGTACGTACAGTCCGGCCATAGTTTGAATTTCGGTGCAAAAATACTAATTTAGCTTAACCTCACTGTGTTTTTGCCACCATTAATTTGCCACTCTCGCGGGAAACCACTACTTTTAAGCCCGAGAACAGACAGTCCCAAAACAATCCGCAACCAAGGGGCGCAAGCGTCGCGAAAGCCACCGACCGTGGCACGCAGCAAGTACGCCACGACCTTGCGAGGCGCAAGAACTCCACACGAGAATGAATGCTTTGGGCTGAGAGAGAAACCTAAAACATCTACGACATGAGAGTCTATCAAACAAACGAGATTAAAAACATTGCGCTGCTTGGCAGTGCGGGTAGCGGCAAGACGACACTTGCCGAAGCAATGCTCTACGAGGCAGGTGTCATCAAACGCCGCGGCTCAATCGAAGCAAAGAACACCGTTAGCGACTATTTCCCCGTGGAACAGGAATATGGATACTCCGTCTTTTCCACCGTGTTCCACGTTGAATGGAACAATAAGAAACTGAACATCATCGATTGCCCGGGTTCAGACGACTTTGTTGGAGGGGCAATCACCGCACTGAACGTCACAGACCAGGCTCTGATGCTAATAAATGGGCAATACGGGCCGGAAGTGGGCACACAGAACTTGTTCCGATATACGGAAAAGCTCAAGAAGCCAGTGATCTTCCTCATCAACCAGCTTGACAGCGACAAATGCGACTTCGACTCCATAATCACTACGATGAAAGACATCTATGGGCCGAAGTGCGTACAGATACAATACCCCATCGCCACAGGAACGGGATTCAACGCGCTCATCGACGTGCTTCTGATGAAGAAATATTCGTGGAAGCCGGAGGGAGGCGCACCCATCATTGAGGACATCCCCGCAGAGGAGATGGACAAGGCAATGGAACTGCACAAGGCTCTCGTGGAGGCCGCCGCAGAGAATGACGAGACTCTCATGGAAAAATTCTTTGAGGAAGAATCACTCACCGAGGACGAAATGCGCGAAGGCATTCGCAAGGGACTTGTCACGCGGAGCATATTCCCCGTGTTCTGCGTGTGCGCCGGACGCGACATGGGCGTGAGGCGGCTCATGGAATTTCTGGGCAATGTCGTGCCGTTCGTAAGCGAAATGCCAAAGGCACGCAACACTCGCGGCGAAGAGGTGAACCCCGACAGCGACGGCCCCACTTCGCTCTATTTCTTCAAGACGGGCGTGGAGCCTCACATCGGAGAGGTGTGCTACTTCAAGGTGATGAGCGGAACGGTGAAGGCGGGAGCCGACCTGAACAACTCCAACCGAGGCTCGAAAGAACGCATGGCGCAACTGTTTGCCTGCGCAGGGGCTAACCGCATAGCCGTGGATGAGATGTGCGCGGGCGACATCGGATGCTCCGTGAAACTGAAAGACGTGAAAACGGGCAACACGCTCAACGGCAAGGACTGCGACAACAAGTTTGACTTCATAAAATACCCGAACCCAAAATACTCACGCGCAATCAAGGCAGTGAACGAGGCCGAAACGGAGAAGATGATGGCCGCACTGCTGAAGATGCGGCAGGAAGACCCGACGTGGGTGGTGGAACAGAGCAAGGAGCTGCGCCAGACCATCGTTCACGGACAGGGAGAGTTCCACCTCCGCACGCTGAAATGGCGCATGGAGAACAACGAAAAGATTCAAGTGGTCTACGAAGAGCCGAAGATTCCCTACCGCGAGACCATCACAAAGGCCGCACGCGCGGACTACCGCCACAAGAAACAATCGGGCGGAGCCGGACAGTTCGGCGAGGTTCACCTCATCGTTGAGCCTTACGCAGAGGGTATGCCCGACCCGACCGTGTTCAAGTTCGGCGGACAGGAATATCGCATAAACTGCAAGAGCAAGGAGGAAATCGACCTCGAATGGGGGGGAAAACTCGTGTTCATCAACTCCGTTGTGGGCGGTTCTATCGACGCAAGGTTCATGCCGGCCATACTGAAAGGAATCATGGAGCGCATGGAGCGCGGCCCGCTCACGGGAAGCTACGCCCGCGACGTGCGCGTCATCGTGTACGACGGCAAGATGCACCCGGTAGACTCCAACGAACTTTCGTTCATGCTCGCAGGACGCAACGCATTCGCAGCGGCGTTCAAGGAGGCCGGGCCAAAGGTGCTTGAACCAATATACGACCTCGAAGTGTTCGTGCCCGCCGACTACATGGGCGACGTGATGAGCGACCTGCAAGGCCGCCGAGCCATGATAATGGGAATGGACAGCGAAGCCGGATACCAGAAGTTGCAGGCCAGGATTCCGCTGAAGGAACTCTCAAACTACAGCATTGCGCTCAGCTCGCTGACCGGCGGACGGGCTTCGTTCACGACTAAATTCGCAAGCTATGAACTTGTGCCTAACGACATCCAACAGCAACTCGTGAAGGAACACGAGGCGGAAGGCGACGACTAAGAA
>CAZURD010000035.1:0-21170 GCA_964623445.1 uncultured Prevotella sp.
TCAAAAGCCCGTCTCTCGCCGCAGGGGATAGTTTCCGCGCAGTTCCTCGAACAGTTCGGGGTTGGCTTTCAGTTGCGCGCTGTCGGTCATGGGGTCGTAAAGTTGCAGCGGGTCGCCCGTGTATCGGAAGCCGGCCGGCAGTGGCGGCGGCGCGATCAGTCCCGGGTTGGGAATGCGGAAGAAGCGGCAGAGGGCATCGAGAGCCATGTTGTCCGCGTTCACCTTTCCGTCGGCGGAGTATCCCGCGATGTGCGGCGTGCCGATGAACACGTTGCGTAGCAGTTCGCGGTCGATGTCAGGCTCGTTCTCCCACGTGTCGATGACGGCCTGCCTCACCTGCCCGCTGTGCATGGCCGCTTTCAGAGCGCGGTTGTCCACCACCGCCCCACGGCTCGTGTTCACGATGAACGGCCGCCGCTCAAGCCGCGCGAAGAATGCCGCGTCGGCCATGTGGCGCGTTGCCCACGGCCCGTCGTCGGTGAGAGGCACGTGGAAACTGACCACATCGGCCTCGCGCTCTATCACGTCCATCGCGACGTATCCGGGGCGCGGCGCGGGCGGGTCGCAGGCCAGTACGCGCATCCCCAGCTTGCGTCCCACGGCGCACACCGCCGAGCCTACGTGTCCGCAGCCCACCACGCCGAGCGTGGCCCCGCGCAGGTTGAGGCCGCAGTGGCGCGAGAGCTGGCGCAGGGTGCAGAGCATGTACTGTGCCACGGAGCCGGCGTTGCAGCCCGGGCAGTTGGCCCAGCTTATGCCGGCGCGCGAGAGGTAGGCCGTGTCGAGGTGGTCGAAGCCTATCGTGGCCGTGGCGATGAAGCGCACGCGGCTGCCGGCGAGGAGCCTCTCGTCGCAGCGGGTGCGTGTGCGGACGATGAGCGCGTCGGCATCGGCAACGTCGGATGGGCATAT
This sequence comes from uncultured Prevotella sp., assembly GCA_964623445.1. Taxonomy (GTDB): domain Bacteria; phylum Bacteroidota; class Bacteroidia; order Bacteroidales; family Bacteroidaceae; genus Prevotella. The sequence goes on from CAZURD010000035.1 coordinate 913, forward strand.
CGCCGAACCGCGCTGGTAGACCGCTTCCACGCCCATACGGGCGATGGCTTCGCGGATGTAGGGTATCTTGTCGTCGATGACTATCTTCATTTCAGCCGACAAAAGTACGCAAAAATGCGCAACGGGCGAAAGAAAGGGCGCGGCATGTGGCCGTGCAGGGACGGCGACGGGCGCAAAAAGGCGCAAAAAGCGCGCCACGGCGCAAAAAAGAAAGGCGCAAGGTTGCGCGGTTGGGAAAGTTTCATTAGATTTGCAAGTAAATCACGATGAGCGCAAAGGCACGAATCGCACGAGTCCTACCCCTGCGGACAGCCGCAGGCAAGTCTTCGTGGCGGCATTGCGGCTCACCGTCGTGGCAATATAAATATATGTAACCTTAATATATAGTATGTCATTCGCAAAGCATTGCAACTCCATATTCGACAAGGTGGTGGCCGACTACCACCTCACCGACAGCGTGGACACCCCGATACAGAACCCCTACGGGCGCGACGACATAGACCACAGCCTATACACCAAGTGCTGGATTGATGCGGTGCAATGGCATCTGGAGGACATCATACGCGACCCGCACATAGCCCCGGAGGAGGCTCTCGGCATCAAGCGGCGCATAGACCAGAGCAATCAAGACCGCACCGACCTCGTGGAGGACATCGACGTGTACTTCAGCCATCAGTATGGCGACGTGCGCCCGCTGTCTGACGCCCGCCTCAACACGGAGACCCCGGCGTGGGCCATCGACCGCCTGTCGATCCTCGCGCTGAAGATATGGCACATGAGGGAACAGGCCGAACGCGCCGATGCCACGGAGGAGCACCGCCAGCGGTGCAAGGCGCGTCTCGACGTGCTCCTGAAGCAGCGCGACGACCTTTCGCTGGCCATCGACCAGCTGCTCGAGGACATTGCCGAGGGAAAGCGCGTGCTCACCACATACAAACAGATGAAAATGTACAATGACCCGGCCACCAACCCCGTGCTCTACGGGCGCAAGGGCAGGGGCAAGTGATGCCAACGCGCCCGCACTCTGCGCGCCAACACCGCCACAGGCATGAAGAAAGAGCACATCTTAATAATACGCTTCTCCTCGCTTGGCGATGTCGCCATGATGGTGCCGGCGGTGTATTCGCTCGCCAAGGCATACCCCGACGTGCGCATCACGGTGCTAAGCCGCGCCTATGCCCGCGCGTTCTTTGAGGATCTGGCACCCAACGTGGGCTTCATGGCGGCCAACGTCAGTGGCGAATACAAGGGAGTGCGCGGCCTGAACGCCCTCTACCGCAGGCTCACGGCGAAGAACTTCACCGCCGTTGCCGACTTCCACGACGTGCTGCGCTCGCAATACTTGCGGCTGAGATTTAGCATTGACCGCTACCGTGTGGTACACGTCGACAAGCACCGGCGCGAGCGGCGGCAGCTCACGGCGCAGTCGCCGAAGCGCATGGTGCAGCTGAGCACGCCCACGCGCAACTACGCCGATGCCCTCGCACGGCTGGGATACCCCGTGACGCTCGGCTTCACGTCGATGTTCCCGCCCGAAGGCGGCAACCTAAACCTGCTTCCTGCGGCCATCGGCCCTAAGAAGAACTATGAGCAGTGGATAGGCATCGCGCCCTTTGCCGCCTACGTCGGCAAGGTGTATCCGCTGCGGCTCATGCGCCAGGCCATCGACATCATTGCCCAACGCCACCCACAGGCGCGCTTCTTTCTCTTCGGCAGGGGGCGCGACGAGGAGCAGACGTTCGCACAGTGGTGCGCCGAACTGCCGCGCACGCTGGCCGTGTGCAGGCACGTTGAGGCCATGCAACAGGAGCTGATACTGATGAGCCACCTCGACATCATGGTGTCGATGGACAGTGCCAACGCCCACCTTGCGTCGCTCACGGGCACTCCCGTGGTGACGGTGTGGGGGGCGACGCATCCCAATGCGGGCTTCTCCGCATGGGGACAGCCGCCGGAACGCTCGGTGCAGATAGACTTGCCGTGCCGCCCGTGCAGCATCTACGGCAACAAGCCCTGCCTGCGCGGCGACTATGCCTGCATGGAAAACATCCCGCCCGAGATGGTGGCGCAGCGCGTGGAGTTCGTGCTAATGAAGGAAAGGGCGCGCGATGCGGCTCCCGGCACAGGCGGAAAAGAAACGACCAACAAACAATAAGGACAATGAAAAAGTACATTTGCGAGACCTGCGGCTACATCTACGACCCCGCAATCGGCGACCCTGACAACGGCATCGCCCCCGGGACGGCATTTGAAGACATCCCCGACGACTGGGTGTGTCCGCTCTGCGGCGTGGGCAAGGACGACTTCAAGTCCGTCGACGACTGACGGACGAGGGGCGGCCTAAGCCCCGAACAGCAGGCGAGAGGCAAAGTGGTGGATGGCGATGCCTGCGGCCACGGAGACATTGAGTGAGTGTTTCGTGCCGTATTGTGGTATCTCAAGGCAGCCGTCGCAGAGGTCGACAACCTCCTGCGCCACCCCTTTCACCTCGTTGCCGAGCACGAGTGCATAGCCCGTGCCGGCGGCGGGGGCGAAGTCGTGGAGGCTAATGCTGCCCTCGGCCTGCTCCAGCGCGAACACATTGCGGCCGTTTGCGTGGAGCAACGCCACGGCCTCCGCCGCGCTGTCGAAACGCCTCCACGCCACACTGTCTTCCGCGCCGAGCGCCGTCTTGTGGATTTCGGCGGCCGGCGGCGCAGGGGTTATGCCGCAAAGCCACACCGCCTCCACGCGGAAAGCATCGGCAGTGCGCAGCACACTGCCAACGTTGTGCATCGAACGCACGTCGTCGAGCACCACCGTCAGCGGCATCTTGTTTGCCTGCCTGAACTCCTCCACGCTCAGGCGCATCATCTCTATCGTGCGCAGTTTCCTCATTTTTGGTTGGGAGTTAAGTGTTATGGGATGTTCAAATGATTGTGACTCCAGCCTTTTTCGGGACATCTGTCACCGCGTTTCGTCCGCTTCCTGATTTCGCCGGGGCGTTCCCCGCTTCACCCCAGCACCGTGGCCACGAGCGAGCGTGAGCCGCCCGAGTGGCGGAACTCGCAGAGATAGATGCCCTGCCACGTGCCGAGCGAGAGCCGTCCGTGGCTTATCGGGATGGTGAGGCTTGCCCCCACAAGCACCGACTTGGCATGGGCGGGCATGTCGTCGGGGCCTTCGAGCGAATGGAGATAGCGCGGGTCGCCGTCGGGCGCGAGGCGGTCGAGGATGCCGGCAAGGTCGGTGCGCACGTCAGGGTCGGCGCACTCGTTGAGGCAAAGACCGCACGATGTGTGCTGCACGAAGAGGTGGAGCAGTCCCGTTTCCGGCAGCTGGGGCAGTTGTCTCACCACCTCCGATGTCACAAGGTGTATTCCCCGCCGCTTGGGACTGAGCCGTATGAACGTCTGTTTTATTTCCATAGAGATAACATTCTTGTTGAAGGCAGGCGAAACGGGCGTGAACCTCACTTGTTGTCCGCCGTTTCCCGAGTGAGCCTTTGCCCTGCAAAGGTAGCCAAATTTGGCCACAAGACCGCAAGAGCCGACCGTTTTCAGGCATACTGTCGGGAAGCAGCGTTCCAAACGTCGACTGCTGCGCGTTTGCAGACGGCGGCACATTGCTGTGCAAAATGCGCGCTTTCGTGGCACAGAAAAGCACGTATTGCCAAGACAGAATCCCTCCCTCGCACTTTTAAGCGTTAATTTTTTATCTAATTAAGCAATTTGTCTACCTTTGCACCAAGCACAAAGGCGATTGCCATATTCGGTGCATCGCTTGTGAATGTCTTATTGTTTAATTTTCCAAATTTTCGCCATGATGAGATTAACTCCAATAGAAAAGTTTTCAATCTGCCGCAAGGCAGCTGCCGTTTTACTGCTTTCGGGGGCTTGTGCCGGTGCTTCCGCGCAGACGATGAGGACATTTAAGGCTCTCACCGACACCGCCGGTATCGTCACCGCGCCCGTATCACAGGCCATATCGTCCAACCACAGATACATAACGGGAACCAACAACGACCTTGGCTTGTTCATTTACGACCTTGATACGGATGAATATGTCATCGGACGGGCTGTCGATGATTATGGAGCCGACATGCGCGCCGTGACCAACGACGGCGTGGCCATCGGATACAACGGCCCCGCGCTGACATATTCGATAGACGGAACAATCAACGAGCTTGAAGCTCCAGAAGGAGAAAAGGCAATAGCACGCGATGCGACGGAGGACCTGAGCATCATCGTTGGCAACCATTACGGTGAGTCGTATTACACCACCGCCTGCATCTGGAGGAATGGAGTGCTCGAAGATCTGCCCGTGCCCACAAGCGGCGAGCTTGGCTTCGATCAGTGGGGCAGCTCGGCAATGGCTGTGTCGGAAGACGGTTCGGTGATTATGGGATACCTGCAAGACGACTTCAGCACCTACCCATTGGTGGTTTGGCACATGCAAGAGGACGGCTCATACGTATGCGACCCCATCTGCAAGGACTATTTTTCTAAATACGGCGACGTTGAGGGCAGGCCCTACACCTATTTCAACGGGGCAGGCATGAGTCGCAACGGCAGGTATGTGGCAGTGAACGTTATCAAGGAAGATGGCGTGGAACGTATGGCACGCTATGACCTCACGACCGGCGAGCTGACGGAATATGAAGAGGAAACCAACACTATGTCCAGCGCAGTATCTGACGATGGGACGATGGTTGGATGGACGCTCTCAGGCGGTTACTCCATGCAGCAGAGGGCGGCAGCAATGTGGAGCGTCGGTGAGGAGATGCCGACGCTGTTGGCAGACAAGTACCCTGCACTGACAGACATGGCCACATTCGACTATTATGCCTTCAACACGATTTGCGACATCACTCCCGACGGACGCTACCTCACGGGCTTTGCCATTGACGGGAGCTACGACTACGTGAGCTACGTCATCGACCTTGAGGGCGTGGCCGGAGGCGATGGAGATGGCGAAGGCAACGGAGAAGGCGGCGACGACGAGACAACAACCGGCATAAGCAATGTTTCTGCGGCCGGAGGCAATGCCGAAGAGGCTCGCTACACGCTCGACGGCACGCGCACAAGCTCACCCGTCAAGGGCATGAACATCGTGAAAATGGCAGATGGCAGCACGGTCAAGGTGTTCGTAAAATAACGCATAGGCATCAATGTTCAGCAGGCTTGGGCTGATTGCCTGAATGGCTTGCGTGTATATGGGAGGGCGTGCCGAGGCACGCCCTCTCCCTTTTCAAAGGATGTTTTCTCGTCTTGCCGATGCTTGCGGATGTGCAATTAAAAGTTGGCCAGCGGCAGACCATTTTTCCGTGTGCGTCATATTGCAGTGCAATGGGGCATTAATTGCGGTGCAACGAGGCATTAATTGGAGGCCAACGAGGCAGGTATTGCAGTGCAATACCATAGGTTTTGCAACGCGCTGGGCATCAGACGGTTGGCGGGAACGGCCTTTGCTGCTGCCGTTAACATATTTATGTTAACGGCAGCAGGCCATTGGTTGCATATCCGCGACTTGCGGACATGCACAAAAAACTGTTGCGGCTCGCCCTCAATCTTTCACTTTCACATGGCTCAGCATGGCATAGAGCAGCAATGCCGAGAGCCATCCCGCCACGACATCTATGGCATAATGGGCATAGATGTACACCGTGCTCAGGCACAGCAAGGCATATACGGGAATGAGAACCCACAGCAGGTGTCGTCCGTGCGTGCGCCAAACGAGGAGCAGCAGGATGGTGCTTATGCCGACGTGGCTCGACGGAAATGCCGCCGTGGGGCGTTCGCCGGCCTCGTGCGCCTCCTTAACGATGTGGTGGAAGAATCCGTCGGCGTACCCGGGACTGTCGAGCGGCTCGCGGAGCGTCTCGAAATGGTTGCCCACGTCGGGGAAACGTCCCTCTGCCACGGTCTCCGTGCCTACGGCCTTGTAGTAGTATTGCGGGCCGGTGACGGGCAGAATGATGAACACCACGTAGTAGATGTAGAACGAGGCGAGGATTACGAACGACGCGCGGGCGAAGTCCTTGTAGCGGAAAAAGAAGAAAAACAGCACCACCACGAGTATCATCGGGAAGTAGGCCGCATAGCCGAAGTCCATCAGTTCGCTGAACACCGGCCACGGCGCGGCCTCGCAGAAGAGCAACGCGGGCTGGCATCCGAATGCCGTCTGCTCCCAATGGGCGAACAGGTGGTCGAGGTTGGGGAACAGTCGGTTGAACTCATACGTGTCAGGATACCACCAAGCGAGCATCGTCATCTGCCCCGCCACGCGCAGCAGGCGCGTCAGACGGCAGGGCAACACGCGGTAAAGCCCCCACAGCAGGGCCGTGCCCCCCACCACGCGCAGCCGCATCAGCAGCATCGACGCAGGCTCGTGGAGCCTCGAGGCGAGCACGGCCATGAGCACGAGCGTTAGCAGGAGGTAGGCAAGCGTGAGCCACTCCACGGCCATCAGGCCGCGCAAGGGCTTCTTTTCGAGGGCGAATAATTCTTTGATAGCCATTTGAGGATGAGAAAAGCGGCGCGTGGCGCGTGTCATATCCAGCCGTGCTCCCTGTACCACGCCACCGTCAGCCTCACGCCTTCGGCGAGCGTCACGCGGGGCTTGTAGCCCAGGTCGAGGCGAGCCGGCGATATGTCGCAGAGCCAGTTGCGCTGCCTCATGATGTGATATTTGTCGTTGTTGAGTGCCGTCATGCGTCCCGTCAGCCGTCCGGCGGCCTCTCCCCCGAGCGTGATGAGGCGCAGCAGCCACAGCGGGGCTTTCATTCGCAGCATCCACGGATGCCCAAGCTCGCGGCGCACGAGGTCGGAGAACGTCCGCGAGGTGTAGGCCTGCCCGTCGCTGATGATGTATTTCCTGCCCGTCTGCCCGCGCTCCAAGGCGAGGAACACGGCCTCAACGAGGTCGCTCACGTAGACGAACGTTATGCACTGCGGCTTGTATCCCGCCGCGAAGTCAAGGTGTCTGGCGATGCTTTTCACCATCATGTAGTAGTCGCGCTCCCACGGGCCGTACACGCCCGTTGGCCTAATCACCACGTAGTCAAGCCCCGCCACCTCGGCCAGAGCCTGTTCGGCGAGGAGCTTGCTGCGCCCGTAGTGCGTGTCGGGGCGCGGCTCGTCGGCCTCGCAGAGGGCGGTGCCGGGCTGTCTGTCGCGCACCGGGCCGAGCACGCTTAGGCTGCTGAGGAACACCATGCGCCCGCCCACAGCCCCGCAGTCGGCAAAGGCTTCGGCAATGTTGCGCGTGGCGGTGGTGTTGGCGCGGTAGAAGTCGTCGGCATGGAGGCACTTCGTGGCCCCGGCGGCGTGTATGAGGCAGTCGGGGCGCAGTCCGGCGAGCCGTTGGCGCAGTGCGTCGCGGTCGGCGAAGTCAAGCTCCACGACGTGCAGCCGAGGGTCGGCGAGCCGCTCGCGGCTGCTCGTCGGGCGCACGGCAGCCCACACCTCGTGGCCACGAGCCAAGGCTTCGGCGACAATCGCGCCGCCGATGAAGCCCGAAGCACCAGTAATGAGAATCTTCATCGTCTGAAGTCAATGGCGGGCGAGCCTTGGCAAATGGAGCAAAAGCTATGGCAAGGCACAGGCAAGGTCTCACGCCCGCTATGTTATAAATTTGTTGCAAAGTTACTATTTTTGAATAAATAAAGCGTCGGGAGCAAACGAAATGCGGAATATTTTTAGTTACTTTGCAATAGGCCGACACCGGCCAATGTCAATAAGCGGAACGCCAATGGCCTTTCATTCGCCAAGCCAGTGGCGGCCGACATACAAGTTACCATTCACAAATCCAAGACTATGGCAAGGAAAAAAGCCGGCAAACGGATGTCGGAACAACAGATGTCGGAGGCTCTGCTGGAGCTTTTCACTGCATATCCCACCAAAGAGTTCACCCTGAAGGAAGTGTTCAAGCGGCTCAAGCTCACCACGCACCCGATGATGATGCTGGCGGCAAACACCCTCGACAGCCTCGCATGGGACGACACTCTCACGAAGACGGGCGACTCCGCCTACCGCCTCAACATGAAGACGCAGGTGCAGGAGGGACGCTTCCGCCGCAAGTCGAACGGCAAGAACAGCTTCGTGCCCGACGACGGCACGCAGCCCGTGTTCGTGGCGGAGCGCAACTCGCTCGGCGCACTCGACGGTGACCGCGTGCAGGCGACCGTACTCGCGCGCCGCAAGCGGCACATGAAGGAGGCCGTGGTGACGGCGGTGCTCTCGCGGGCACGCGACACTTTCGTCGGCACGCTGCGGCTGGAGCACGACTGGGCGGTGCTCGTCACGCCGAGTTCCATCTTCGTGAACGACATAATCATACCTCGGCGCAAGCTGAAGGGAGGCAAGACGGGCGACAAGGCCGTGGTGAAAGTGACCCAATGGGCCGACGACGACCACAAGAACATAGTTGGCGAGGTGGTGGACGTACTCGGACAGCAGGGCGACAACGACGTGGAGATGCACTCGATACTGGCTCAATACGGTCTGCCCTATACCTACCCGCAAGCCGTTGAGCAGGCCGCCAACGACATATCGGTAGACATCACCGAGGAGGACACCGAGGGACGGGAGGACTTTCGCGATGTGTTCACCTGCACAATCGACCCGCATGATGCCAAGGACTTCGACGACGCGCTCTCGCTGCGGAGGCTCGACAGCGGGCTGTGGGAGGTGGGCGTACACATCGCCGACGTGTCCCACTACGTCAGGGAAGGTTCCACCATCGACAAGGAGGCTCTAAAGCGAGGCGCGAGCGTCTACCTCGTGGACCGCACCGTGCCCATGTTGCCCGAGCGGCTGTGCAACTTCATCTGCTCGCTCAGGCCCGACGAGGACAAGCTGGCATACAGCGTGGTGTTCGACATGGACGACGATGCCAACGTCCGCAAGTGGCGTCTCATGCACACCGTCATCAGGAGCAAGCGGCGTTTCACCTACGAGGAGGTGCAAGACACGCTCGAACGCAACGGGGTGGTGGACGGCACGGGGCAGCCCGCGCCCGCGCCGGGGGCTGACGGCTACCACGGCGAGTGGGCAAGCGAACTCGTTAAGCTCGACGCTCTCGCCAAGAAGCTGCGCGATGCGCGCTTCAAGGGAGGCTCGGTGAAGTTCGACCGCGAGGAGCTTCACTTCGACATCGACGACAATGGCCGTCCCACGCGCTGCTACTACAAACGCTCGCGCGACGCAAACAAGCTCGTGGAGGAGTTCATGCTGCTGGCCAACCGCACCGTGGCCGAGAGCGTCGGAAAGGTGGGCAAGGGCAAAAAGGCCAAGGTTTTGCCCTACCGCATACACGAACAGCCCGACGCGCAGAAGCTCGAAACGCTCCGCCAGTTTGTTGTGAAGTTCGGTTACAGGATGAAGACCAACGGTTCGGCGCAGGCAATCTCCAAGAGTCTCAACACGCTCATGGAGCAGTGCGCCGGCCACAAGGAGCAGAAGCTCATAGAGACCGTGGCGCTCCGAGCCATGATGAAAGCCAAGTACAGCGTCAACAACATCGGCCACTACGGCCTGGCGTTTGAATATTACACCCACTTCACGTCGCCAATACGCCGTTATCCCGACCTCATCGTACACCGGTTGCTCACGCGCTACCAGAACGGCAGCCGCTCGGCAAACCGCGATCATTGCGAGGAGCTGTGCGAACACTGCTCCACCATGGAACAGACGGCGCAGAACGCGGAGCGCGACTCCATAAAATACAAGATGGTGGAGTTCATGGCCGACAAGATAGGCAACGTCTACGACGCGCACATCAGCGGCATAACGTCATACGGCATCTACTGCGAGATTGACGAGAACCACTGCGAGGGCATGGTGCCCATGCGCGACCTCGGCGGCGACTACTACGACTTCGATGAGCGCAACTACTGTCTCGTGGGTCGCCGCCACCACCATCGCTACCAGCTCGGCGACCCCGTGCGCATAAAAGTGGCGCGCGCCAACGCAGAGCGCAAGCAGCTCGACTTCGTGATTGCTGCGGATTAAAGGCTCATGTGAGGCCGCGAATAAAGGGGCAGGGGCGACGTTCCTGCCCCTTTTTCATGGCCATTGGCTTGCGATGCTTAGTTCTTTACGATTTGGTTGAAATACGGATAGGGTATTTCGATGCCCTCGCGGTCGAAACGTTCCTTTATTGACTTCAGCAGGTCGCACTTCATTGCGTAGGCGTTGCCTGTCGTAGCCGACCATGCCGATGCGCAGAGCGTGATTGCCGAGTCGCCCAGCGCGGTCACCCGCACCACCACCTGCGGTGCGCCCGCCGCGCGCTCAGCGTCGGAGCGGCGGTCGATGAGCAGCGGGTGGCGCATGATTTCGTCGCGCATGGAGGCGATTGCTTGGTCGAGGTTGGTGTCGTAGCTCACGCCGATGGCTATCGACGTGCATGTGGCGGGGTCGCCGTAGGAGGAGTTCACCACGGTGCTTGTGTTCATCGTCTTGTTCGGCACGAGTATCATTCGGTTCTCGGAGTTGCGGATTACGGTGTGGCGCAGCGATATTTCCATCACCGTGCCCGTCACGGTGGAGTCCACCATGATGTAGTCGCCCACCTTGAACGGCTTCGAGAAGATGATGAACAGTCCGCCGACGATGTTCGACAGAGCCTCCTGCGAGGCCAGGCCAACGGCCATCGCGCCGATTCCCGCACTGGCGAGGATGGAGCTGCTCACCTTCTCCATGCCGGGGATGAGCGACAGAAAGGCCGCCACGCCGATGATGTAGACCACGGCCACCACAATCTGGCGCACGAAGCCCATCGTAGTCTTGTCCACCACAATCTTCCCCTGACGCTCCATCGAACGCTTGAAGAAATACTTCACCAACGCCGTCACAATGCGCACAAAGGTGTAGATGACGGCCGCCTTGAGGCAAAAGACCACAATCCAGCTGATGGACAGGCCGAACACTTTCAAGTTTAGAATCTCGCTAAAATCCATGTCTTGTCTCCTTTCAGTGCAACAAAAGTACAGAGAAACTGTTTTGAATTTCCACAAAAAGTCCTTTTTTTGGTTTTGTGTTTCAGTTTTCGTGCGTGGCTTGGGCTATTTTTGGGCATTTCATTCCATGAATGCCGCTTTTTGCCCCTACTTGCGGATATGCAACTAAAAGCAGCCGCCAAGCCGCCGCTTTTCAGTGAGTGCCGTATTGCAGGCCAAAACGGCATTAATTGCCGTGCAACGAGGCATTCGTTGGAGGCCAACGAGGCATTTATTGCAGCGCAAAATGGCATGTTTTGCAATCCGCTGAACGTCAGATGGTTGGCGGGAGTGGCCTCCGTTGCCGCCGTTAACATAATTAAGTTAACTGCCGCGCGCGCCTCTTTGCAGCCGGAGAGCCTTTGGGCTGATTGCTGCGTCATTTGTCTTGTGAAAGCGAGCGAAAATAGGCCAGTCCGCCTTTTCCGTCGGGGAAATTCGGGGGAAACGCCCGGACGGCCATTTGACTTAAATCAAGAACGGCGGGACGGACAAAGAAAAACAGCGGAAACGGTTTGGATTTTTCGCCTCTGCTGGTTATTTTTGCATTGCATTCGTGAGAATGTTATCTGTTATTCATTAGGTTAGTTAGTTTATGATTTAAGGTAAAGATTATGTTATTAGTAGCACAATCCTCGGCAATGCCAGCCGTGGTGGCCATCTCGGCCAGTCCGAGTGTCTGCACTCGGGCAAACGCTGGCAGAAGCCAAAGGGAAAGAGCGCAGGGTGAGCGATTCATACTGTGCTTTTTTTATGCCTGTGCGGGAAGTGCGGTGGGTGCGGGACAGAGAAAAGCTTTTTGTAGAAATTCAGGGCTGTTTCTTAATTCTTATTTTGCCATTTCCTCATTATCAACGCCGTATGATATAAATTCTTAATAAAAAGACGCAAGTTGCGACTTTTTGCGGAATTGTTTTTAATTTTGCAGCCAACAAATATCATACGGAATGAGCAAGACCATTGGCCATCTGGGCTTGGTGGCGTTGACGCTGGCACTCCTGTCTTCGTGCCTTGATACCGATTACGGTGACGTAACGCTCCACGATGACATCGCCATCACCAATTTCTACATCTCAACGGCCAACATGATAAACCACACCACGTCGTCCACCGGCGAGGATTCCACATACGTGACCACGGGTCACAGCATGAGCGGCTACCCTTTCTACATCGACCAGCTGCGGGGAGAGATATATAATGTGGACTCGCTGCCTCTCGGCACGGACGTTACGAAGTTGCTTTGCGGTTATAGCACGAAAAACAACGCCATTGTCTACATCTTCAATCTCGCCGGCGACTCGTTGCGCCTGCTTCAGACCACCGACTCCACCGACTTCACGGAGGAACGCCGTCTGTGGGCCGTGGCCAGCGACGGGCAGAGCTGGCGCGAATACAAGGTGAGGGTGGCCGTCCACCAGGAAGACGGCGACGAGTTCCAGTGGTCGCTCCGCGCGACCGATGCCACGTTGGCCTCGCTTTCCGGCATGAGCCTCGTGGAGCTTGACGGGCAGATGTTGCTTTTCGGCTCCGACGGCGACAGCACCCGCGTCTATGCCACAGCCTATGACGACGGCTCGCAGTGGCAGGCCACGGGCGCGGCACTTGGCGCCGATGCCTATCGCAGCGTGGCGCAGCAGGGCGACTCGCTCTTCGTGCTTGACGGCGGCAAGCTGTATGTGACCACGGACGGCACGCAGTTACGCGAGCATTCCGAGGCCGCCGGCATCGAGCGGATAGTGGGCGCGGGCGGCGGCAAGCTCTTCGGCCTTAGCGACGACGGCGCACTGATGGCATGGGACGAGGCCGGCGGCTGGCAGGCCGACGCTTCCGACATACCGATGTGGCTCACGCCCACGCAAGACGTAGCCTGCTGCACGTCGTCATACGCCTACGCCGACAGCACCGACTACGTGCTCCTTGTGGGCAGCCGCGACGCGGAAGCCTATCCCGAGGACACCATCTCGGTGGTTTGGCGCAAGGTTGCGGAGATGACGGAAAGCAGCAGTGAGTCGAAATGGGTGGTCGTGGAGACCGACGGATACAACAACTACCTGCTGCCGCGCCTCTCGTCGATGGCCCTGCTGGCCTACGGCGACGTGAAGCTGGCCTTTGGCATGGCAGGTATAGGAGCCTGCGACGAGACTGCCTTTGAGCGCATCTACGTGAGCCGCGACCAAGGCATCACGTGGAAGCAGGACTCCAGCTACGCCTTCCCCGACGACTTCGACACGGAGGCCACGGCCTTCGCCGCCGCTGTGGACAGCCAGAACCACATCTGGATAGTGTGCGCCGGCAGCGGACAGGTGTGGCGCGGGCGGCTCAACAGCATGGGATGGGCGAACTGAAGCCTACACAGGCAGTGGCGCGTGTGGCACTGGCGTTCCTGCTGGCAGTGGCCGCAGGCGCGGGGCACGCGCAGACCGACCCCGAATATCGCATGGAAATCGGTGCCGGGGTGGGGCTTGTGGCCTACGAGGGCGACTTCAACGCGAGCATCCTGAAAGGCATGAAGCCGATGGGGTCGGCCTTGGCGAAATATCGCCTGAACCCGCGCATGGCCTTCGCGTTCAACATAACATACGGAAAGATAGGTGGCTCGTCGGACGGCACGGCCACATGGTATCCCGAATACGCCGACTCCGTGGGTTCGTTCAGCAGCACCCTCGTGGATGCCGGCGTGAGGTTTGAATACAACTTCTGGCCATACGGCACGGGGCGGGAATACTACGGGGCGAAACGCCTCACGCCCTACATCGCCCTCGGCCTCGGGCTGACATCCGCCAGCGTCGAGGGCGGCGGCAGCACGTTCACGGCCAACCTGCCAATCGGCGTGGGCGTGAAATACAAGGTGGGCACGCGGCTCAACCTCGCACTTGAGTGGGCGATGCACTTCTCGCTCAGCGACAAGCTCGACGGCGTGGACGACCCATACGGCATAGAGAGCAATGGACTCTTCAAGAACACCGACTGCTACTCCATGCTGCAACTGTCGGTCACATACGACATCTGGGCAAAGTGCCGAACCTGCCACAACGATGATTTCTGACGCACGATGACACAACAGACCACACAAGCAGAACAGATAGACACCACGCGCACGCCGCGACACATAGCCATCATCATGGACGGCAACGGACGCTGGGCCGCCGAGCGCGGGCTTCCACGCAGCCAAGGCCACCAGGCCGGGGTGGAGGCCGTCAGGCGGATAACGTCGGAGTGTACGCGGCTCGGCGTGGAATACCTCACGCTCTACACATTCTCCACAGAGAACTGGAAGAGGCCCGCCGACGAGGTGGCCGCACTGATGGGGCTGGTGCTCACGTCGCTCGAAGACGAGATTTTTATGAAGAACGACGTGCGCTTCCGCGCCATCGGCGACCTTGGCAGGCTGCCCGTGGAGGTGAGGGAGAAGCTGCGGCAGACCGAGCGCAACACGGCCGGCAACAAGAAGATGACCATGGTCGTGGCACTGAGCTACTCGGCGAAGTGGGAACTGGTTGAGGCGGCGCGCCAAATCGCCGCCGAAGTGGCCGAGGGCGCGCTGCGCCCCGAGGACGTGTGCGAGGACACTGTGGCCGCACGGCTGGCCACGAACTTCATGCCCGACCCCGACCTGCTCATCAGGACGGGGGGCGAGTTGCGCGTGTCCAACTTCCTGCTTTGGCAGATAGCCTACTCCGAACTGTATTTCTGCGACACCTACTGGCCCGACTTCGATGAGCGGGAGCTGCGGAAAGCCATCGCGAGCTACCAAGGACGGCAGCGACGCTACGGACTCACGGAGGCGCAGGTGGAGGCTACACAACAATGAGCGAGACCAACACGACAACAACACAAGACAATGACGCACTGCTTTAACAAGATGCTGGCGACGCTGGCCGTCGCCGTGGCCGTCGCCACGGCGACTTGGGCGCAAGACAAGACCATTCAGCCCGACATCTCCTATGCCGGCACGCCGCGCACGTGCGAGATAGGCGGGATAGCCGTGGAGGGTGTCGAGGGATACGAAGACTACGTGCTTGCCGGCATCTCGGGACTTAGCGTGGGGCAGACGGTGCAGGTGCCGGGAACCGACATCTCCGATGCCGTGAGGCGATACTGGAAGCACGGACTCTTCTCCGATGTCTCCATCACGGCAGACTCCATCGTGGGCAACAAGGTGTACCTCCGCATAAGGCTCGCCACGAGGCCGAGAGTGAGCACAATCAACTTCAACGGACTGAAGAAGTCGGAGAAGGAAGACCTCGAAAGGAGTCTCGGAATAATGAAAGGCAGTCAGGTGACGCCTAACATGATAGACCGCGCCAAGATTCTCGCGAGGAAGTATTTCGACGAAAAGGGATTCAAGAACGCCGAGATAGAAATCACGCAGCGCGACGACGTGACGGGCAAGAACCAGGTGATTCTCGATGTCAACGTCGACAAGAAAGACAAGACCAAGGTGCGCAATATAATCATCGTGGGCAACAGCCAGCTGAGCGACTCGAAGATAAAGGGCGGCCTTTTCAAGAAAGGCGCGTTCGCAAAGACGCACGAGGCTGGCAAGCTGTCGTCGTTCCTGAAGTCGAAGAAGTTCACCGCCGAACGCTGGAAGGCCGACAAGCAGAGCCTCGTCGACAAGTACAACGAGCTTGGCTTCCGCGACATGATCATCGTGAGGGACAGCGTGTGGAACGTGGACGAAAACCACGTGAACGTCTACGTAGAGGTGGACGAGGGAGAGAAATACTACATCAGGAACATCACGTGGGTGGGAAACACCGTCGCCACTACCGACTTCCTCAACATGACGCTCGGCATGAAGAAGGGCGACGTGTACAACCAGAAGCTGCTCACCAAGCGACTGAGCGAGGACGAGGATGCCGTGGGCAACTACTACTGGAACAGCGGTTACCTCTTCTATAGACTCGACCCCACGGAGGTGAACATCGTGGGCGACTCCATCGACCTCGAAATGCGCATATCGGAGGGCGAACAGGCACACATCAGCGCAGTGCGCATCTTCGGCAACAACCGCCTCTACGAGGAGGTGGTGCGCCGCGAGCTGCGCACGAAGCCCGGCGACCTCTTCTCGCGCGACGCACTGATGCGCTCCGCGCGTGAGATAGCCTCGATGGGATTCTTCGACGCAGAGCAGGTGACGCCCGACATCAAGCCCAACTACGACGACGGCACGGTGGACATAAACTGGAACCTGGAGCAGAAGTCTAACGACCAAGTGGAGTTCTCGCTCGGATGGGGACAGACCGGCGTGATAGGCAGAATATCGCTCAAGCTCAACAACTTCTCCATGCGCAACCTCTTCGGCAAGAACAGGATGCACAGGGGCATCATGCCAATAGGCGACGGCGAGCAAGTGGCACTGAGCGCACAGACCAACGGAACGTACTACCAGTCGTACAGCATAAGCTACTCCGCCCCGTGGTTCGGCGGAAAGAGGCCAAACGCATTCAACGTGGGAGCATACTACTCGAAGCAGACCGACGTGAACAGCAGCTACTACAACAGCAACTGGTATAACTACTACTCCTACTACGGCAGCTACAACAGCAACTACTACAACTACGAGAGCTATCTCGACGACGACAAGTATGTGCAGATGTTCGGATTCTCTATCGGGTGGGGCAAGCGCCTGCGCTGGCCCGACGACTACTTCCAGCTGTCGGTGTCGCTGTCGTACACGCTCTACATGCTCAGGGACTGGCAATACTTCATCATAACCAACGGCAAGTGCAACAACATCAACCTCGGCATTGCCCTGGCGCGCACCAGCACGGACAACCAGCTGTTCCCGCGCCGTGGCTCGGAGTTCCTCGCCTCGGTCACGATCACGCCGCCGTGGTCGCTCTGGGACGGCAAGGACTATGCCAACCTCGCCACCGATGCCACCTCAGCCACCTACGACGACGAGATACAGGAGAAGTATCGCTGGATTGAATACCACAAGTGGAAGTTCCGCTTCCGCAACTTCACGGCCCTCACGGGCGGCCAGAAGTGCTTCGTGCTGATGACGCGCGCCGAGTTCGGACTGCTCGGGCACTACAACAAGAACAAGAAATCGCCGTTCGAGACCTACTACATGGGTGGCGACGGCATGAGCGGATACTCCACCGGCTATGCCCAGGAGACCATCGGACTGCGCGGCTACGAGAACGGCTCGCTCACTCCATACTCGCGGCAGGGCTATGCCTACGACCGCTTCACAATGGAGCTGCGCTACCCGTTCATGCTCGGCAACACCACAATATATGGATTGGCGTTCGTCGAGGGCGGCAACGCCTGGTATGACACCAAGGACTTCAACCCGTTCGACCTAAAGCGGTCGGCAGGAGTGGGCGTGCGCGTGTACCTGCCGATGGTGGGTCTGATGGGAATCGACTGGGCCTACGGATTCGACACCACGCTCTCGACCGGCTCGAAGGGAGGCAGCCAGTTCCACTTCGTCCTCGGACAGGAGTTCTGACAATGCCGCACACAGGAACCTAACCGGAAAAGCAATATGAAGAAACTCGTCATCGCCGCCCTGCTGATGGCCATGGCCATGGGGGCAAAGGCACAGAAGTTCGCGCTGGTCGACATGGAGTATATACTGAAGAACATACCCGCATACGAGCGCGCCAACGAGCAGCTCAACCAAGTGTCGAAGAAGTGGCAGGCCGAGGTGGAGGCTCTCTCCACCGAAGCGCAGACCATGTACAAGAACTACCAGAACGAGGTGGTGTTCCTCTCGCAGGAGCAAAAGCAGGAGCGGCAGAATGCCATCATGGAGAAAGAGAAGCAGGCCGCCGAACTGAAGCGCAGCTACTTCGGCCCGGAGGGCGAGCTGTACAAGAAGCGCACGAGCCTCATGGCACCCATACAGGAGGAAATCTACAACGCGGTGAAGGACATTGCCGACCTGCGTGGCTACCAACTCGTGCTCGACCGCGCCAGCGACACCGGCATAATCTTCGGCAGCCCGAAGGCCGACATAAGCAACGAAGTGCTGCAAAAGCTCGGCTACGGCAAGTGACGTGTATGCCGGCGCGAGACCAAGGCCGCACCCCAGCCACCCCGGCGTGGCTGGAGTGCGGCCAAGAGCGCACAAATAAACAACGAATCAACAACGACAAAATAACAAGAAAAGAAAATGAAAAAATTGATGTTGATGCTTTTGATGGCCGCCCCGGCGGTGTCATTCGCACAAAAGTTCGGCCATGTGAACGCACAGGAAATCATCCAGGCCATGCCTGAGTATGCCACGGCGCGCAACGAAATCGACGCGCTCACCAAGCAGTATGAGGCCGACCTGCAGAGTATGCAGGACGAGTTGCAGAAGAAGTCGCAGGACTACGACTCCGCCCGCGCCACGCTTCCCGAGAACATCCGCCAGCGTCGCGAACAGGAATTGCAGGAAATCTACCAGAAGATACAGCAGAGCTATCAGGACAACCAGCAGGCCTTGCAGCAGGCTTCGGCAGAGAAGATGCAGACAATAACCTCCAAGGTGCTCGATGCCATCAAGCAGGTGGGCGATGCCGGCGGCTATGTCTACATCATGGACTTGACTGGCGGCGTGCCTTACATCAGCACAACGCTCAGCACCGATGTCACAGCCGAGGTGAAAGCCAAGCTCGGCCTGAAATAATCTGGGGAGCTTAGGGCACGGGAAACAGGGGTCAAGGCAACGCCACTGCCGCGTGTGCCTTGCCTTGACCCCTGCTTCCCGACCCCCGAACTCCGCCTCCCTACCAATCAAGACCAACAGCCAATGCCATCGACCACAGCTTCACGCCTCGTGCGGCGCGTCCTGTCCGCAGTAGCTTTTGCCGCCGTTGCCACGGCGGCCGGTGCCCAGTCGGCCATCGACACGGTGACGGTTGACGACACGGTGGCCATCGTCTACGACACGCCGGCAGTGCAGCCGCTCAGGTTCGGATACCTGAGCTACGACTACGCGCTAAAGGCCATGCCCGGTTATGGCGAGGCACGAAGCTCGCTGGAGGCCCTGAAAGCTCGCTACGACGAGGAGATGCGCCGCGCAGAGGAGGAGTTCAACAACAAGTACGAGGAGTTTCTCGACGGTCAGCACGACTTCCCGCAATCCATTTTGCAGAAGCGTCAGGCAGAGTTGCAGGAGCTGTTGGAAAAGAACATCGCGTTCCGCGAAGAGAGCCAACGGCTGTTAAAGGCAGCCGAGGCCGACATCATGCGCCCCCTGCACAACAGGCTCACCGCGCTCCTGCGTACCATAGGCGAGCAAAATGGCTACGCCTTCATCATCAACACCGACGCCAACGCCTGCCCGTTCGTCAACCTCAGCATGGCCGACGACGTGACGCTGTTCGTCATCGACAGCTTCAAGTGACCACAACGCCCACCAGCGACACCGCGCGCAGCCACTTCCCCGTGGCTCCCGGCCCGATAGGCATATTCGACTCGGGCTATGGAGGGCTTACCGTGCTCCACGGAATACGTCAGGTGCTGCCGCGCTACGACTACCTCTACCTCGGCGACAATGCCCGCGCACCCTACGGCCCGCGCTCTTTCGACGTTGTGTATGAGTTCACGCGGCAGGCCGTGGCCAAGCTCTTCGGCCTCGGATGTCACCTCGTGATACTCGCCTGCAACACCGCTTCGGCCAAGGCCCTGCGCACGCTGCAACAGTGCGACTTGCCGGAGTGGGATGCGTCGCGCCGCGTGCTGGGCGTAATCCGTCCCACGGCAGAGGCCATCGGCTCGCTCACCGTCTCGCGCCATGTGGGCGTTCTCGCCACCGAGGGCACCATCCGCAGCGGTAGCTACGAGATGGAGATACACAAGCTCGCCCCCGACATCGCCGTCACGGGCGTGGCGTGCCCTTTCTGGGTGCCGCTCGTGGAGTACAACGAGGCCGACAGTCCCGGTGCCGACTACTTCGTGAAGAAGCGCATCGACGAGCTGATGTCGCTCGACCCGCTCATCGACACCATAATACTCGGCTGCACGCACTATCCGCTGCTCATGCCGAAGATAGTGAAGTACGTGCCGCGCGGCGTGCGCATCGTGCCGCAAGGAGAGTATGTCGCGGCAAGCCTCGCGCGCTATCTCGAACGCCATCCCGACCTTGAGGAACGTTGCACACGGGGCGGCGACGTGCGCTATCTCACCACCGAAAGCCCCGGCAAGTTCAGCGAGTCGGCCCTCGTCTTTCTCAATGAGCACATAGACGTGGAGAATGTGTCCCTCACTTAGGGCAGGGAAGAACGGAAAATGATGGATATGTGATTTTCTCCCGGCCTCCTTTGCATGTGGAACG
>CAZURD010000036.1:0-11141 GCA_964623445.1 uncultured Prevotella sp.
TTTTATCTATTCGAGGAATATAAGTCTTGAAAAAATCTATTTGCCCCTCAAGTTCGGTTTCGTAAACAGGGTTTACCCCCCGTTTTGCAAAATGTTGTTAATGGTGTTCATGCTGCAAATGTTGTTATTGTATCGGTATGTTGTAATCCAGATTATTGCTTCTTTTCTTTCTTCTCTGTCTTGGCATTTGACATGGACATTAGAAGTTTGTCAAATTCCTCTTTGGAAAATTTGATGTCCAGCGTCCATTTGATTTTACTCAAATCCACCTCCTGTCCGTCCACAACCATCTTCGTTTTTTTCCTTGCCATAATCAAGCTGATATTGTCTGCAAAAGTAAATCAAATCTTTGAGAATCGCTATGGTTTCTGGTGTTGAACCTGAAAATGTATTCGTCCACATATTTTTGTATGTACTTTTTGCTTACATGATAATATGTGCCCAATATCATGCGCTTGAAATGTGACCACACGTTTTCCATGCCGTTTGTGCTGACGGTGATTATCTCGCCATCGTCGGTAACATCCGTATAGCCGTAAAAATGCTTTTCATGGTCAACAGACTTTTGCACATAATCACCTTTCAATCCCGTATATTCCCATCCGTCTGTATTGACAGTGCTGCCACTCTTAACATAAACCGTGGTTAATGCCACCAATGTCTGTGCTTGTGTATTCGGTACGACTTTGGCGACAACCTTGCCACCACGCTCAAGCATTCCGAATACGGGCACTTTGTCTTTATAACTGCGTCCTTGGCACTTTTCGACTTTCTTATCCTTGTGTCGGTTCTTGTTCTTGCCGCCTACAAAAGTCTCGTCAATCTCAACCGTCCCGGATAGCTTACAATTATTTTCGCTTTCCATATATTCCCTAATCTTTATGCAGCATACCCCATGCGGTCTTTTGCGTTATGCCTAAATCCCGAGCCAACTGGCAAGAAGATATTCCCCTTTTATGCGAAGATAACAAAGACATTGCATAGAACCAGTATTGTATGGGAATCTTGGTGTTGGCAAATACAGTCCCAGTCTTCACGTCGAAGTACCTGCCCGTATTCTTACACCTATATTTCCCATTCTTGCATTTATAGACTTTTGATGTTGGGTCAAAAGGAGACACCACTTTGCCATTCCAACGCAATTTCTCGAAATACTCAATGCACTTCCCCTCATTGGGAAATGTTTGAATAAATGATAACACCCCACCCGCCTTTTTCATAATTATATCTTGATTTACGATTCAAATATAGCAATATATTTTTGACGTGCCAAATAAATCTCATAAATTTTGTGTTACTTTGTATATAAGTGCCATAATAAACGGATTAAACAATGATATATCTAATTTTTGCTTTTCTGTGTGGATGTCTCTACGTTGTAGGGTTAATCTTCGGACTTAATTACCAGCAAGTTTCAGTCCTGGTATGTTGTTGGCTATGGCCAATAATAATATGTACCGTGTCAGTCATACCAATACTTTATATAGCAAGCAAGAACTTCTTCAGATGCAAGATGGCTCTTACTAAAATGCTCTATTTGGCAATGGTTTACATGGTTACTAATTATCTGTTAGCATGGGTGCCGAATTTGTATTGGAAGATATATTTAGACACATTTTACTTGGTTGATTGCACTTGACTTGTAAGGCGCGGACGGGCAGCGGAAGCGGGGTTAAAAATAATGATTTGTTTTGCATTCACGGAAAAAAGCGTTATCTTTGCGCCTCACATAAATATAAGGATATAGTTAAGCAGGCATGGCAAAGAAATTCGCCGAACACACAGGCTTGGATCTCACACAGGTGAACCAAGAGGTGCTTGAGCAATGGACAAAAAATGATGTATTCCGCCGCACGGTAGACGAGCGTGAGGGCTGTCCGCAGTTCGTGTTCTTCGAGGGGCCTCCCTCGGCCAACGGACACCCCGGCATACACCATGTGCTCGCACGTTCCATAAAGGACACGTTCAACCGTTATAAGACCATGCGGGGCTACCAAGTGCGACGCAAGGCAGGGTGGGACACTCATGGCCTGCCCGTAGAACTTGGAGTGGAGAAAGAACTTGGCATAACAAAGGCCGACATAGACAACAAGGCTTCGGCCAAATACATCTCGGTTGAAGACTACAACCGCCATTGCCGTGAGAATGTGATGAAGTTCACCGCAGAATGGAGGCGGCTTACGGAGCTGATGGGCTATTTCGTAGACCTCGACCATCCTTATGTCACATTCGACAACAAATACATTGAGACACTTTGGTGGCTACTAAAGCAACTCTACGGGAAGGGCTTGCTCTACAAGGGGTACACCATCCAGCCGTATTCGCCGGCAGCCGGCACGGGACTTAGTTCACATGAGTTGAACCAGCCTGGCTGTTATCGTGATGTAAAAGACACTACAGTCACAGCACTCTTCGAAATTGAATCTCCGAAAAAGGAGTGGACGGAATTTGGCAAAGCTTATTTCGCAGCTTGGACAACGACGCCGTGGACGTTACCGTCGAACACGGCACTCTGTGTTGGCCCAACGTTCAAGTATGTTGTGGTGCAGACGTACAACCCATATACGGGCAGTCCCATTACCGTCATAATGGCTGAAGACACCGTTGGGGCATATTTTCGTCCCGAGGGCAAGGATGTTGCGCTTGAAGATTATACTCATGGCGACAAAATAGTGCCGTGGCGCGTAATCGACTGTTGCGTAGGGGCGGATCTTGTAGGCATCCGCTATCGTCAGCTCATGCCCTGGGTGGCTCCCTGTGCGCGTCTTGATGCCAATTCGCCAGCCTATGTGCGCAAGTGTGCAGAAGCGCATCCTGAGCTGGTGTTTGGCTGTGAGAACGGGCGCGACAGCTTCGTTGAGATGGCAGGGGCGGCTTTCCGCGTGATTGCGGGCGATTATGTAACCACGGAAGACGGTACTGGCATAGTGCATATCGCACCGACCTTTGGCGCGGACGATGCACGGGTGGCCGCAGCCGCCGGCATTCCGTCGCTCTTCCTTGTCAACAAGAAAGGCGAGACTCGGCCTATGGTCGACCTTGAAGGCAAGTACTACGTGATGGAAGAACTCGACTTCAACTTCGTTGAGCGTTGCGTTGACAGCAGCGTCTATGCGAAGTATGCAGGTGAATACGTGAAAAACGCCTATAAGCCAGAGTTCAACATTGGCGGAAAGTACGATGAGAAAGCCGCTGCAAAGGCAGATGACCTCAATGTTGAGCTGTGCATGGAAATGAAGCAGGCAGGCACTGCGCTTAAAATTGAAAAGCATATACACAACTATCCGCATTGCTGGCGTACCGACAAGCCCGTGCTCTACTATCCGCTTGACAGCTGGTTTATCCGCTCAACGGCAAGGAAAGGGCGCATGTCGGAACTGAACATGACCATTAATTGGCAACCGGAATCTACTGGCACTGGGCGATTCGGCAATTGGC
This sequence comes from uncultured Prevotella sp., assembly GCA_964623445.1. Lineage (GTDB taxonomy): Bacteria > Bacteroidota > Bacteroidia > Bacteroidales > Bacteroidaceae > Prevotella. The sequence goes on from CAZURD010000036.1 coordinate 3,439, forward strand.
TGGAGAACCTCAACGACTGGAACCTGTCGCGTTCGCGTTTTTGGGGCACGCCACTTCCAATCTGGCGTAATGATGACGGAGAGGAAATCTGCATAGGAAGCCTTGAAGAGCTTTATTCCGAAATAGACAAGGCCGTGGCCGCAGGGGTGATGGATTCCAATCCTTTGGCTGATGCGGGCTTTGCCCCAGGCGACTACTCGGAAGAAAATTACAACCGCATAGACCTGCATCGTCCATATGTAGACGGGATAGTGCTTGTCGGTCAGTCCGGCAAACCTATGCACCGTGAGGCTGATCTTATCGACGTATGGTTTGATTCAGGCGCGATGCCTTATGCACAGGTACACTATCCGTTTGAGAATCGTGATCTCATAGACAAACGGTTGGCTTTCCCCGCAGATTTCATAAACGAGGGTGTAGACCAGACACGTGGTTGGTTCTTCACGCTTCACGCCATAGCCACGCTTGTGTTCGACAGCGTTGCGTTTAAGAATGTCATTTCTTCTGGCCTTGTGCTTGATGCCAAGGGCAACAAGATGTCGAAGCACGTGGGCAACGTTGTCGACCCGTTTGAAATGATAAACAAGTACGGTGCGGATGCCGTGCGCTTCTATATGCTCACGAACTCGGAACCGTGGGATAACCTCAAATTTGCAGAGGAGGGAGTTGACGAGGTGCGTAGAAAATTCTTCGGAACGCTCTACAATACATACTCGTTCTTCAGCCTCTATGCAAACGTTGATGGCTTCGATGGTTCACAGCCCAAAGTGGCCGTGGCCGACCGCCCTGAGATAGACCGTTGGATTCTTTCTGTGCTCAACACGCTTGTGAAAGGTGTTGTACGTGAGCTTGACGCTTACGATCCGACTCGGGCCGGGCGCTTGATTGACACTTTCGTGTGTGATGACCTGTCGAATTGGTACGTGAGGCTCAATCGCAAACGCTTTTGGGGCAAGGAGATGAGTGCAGACAAACTGTCGGCCTATCAGACCCTTTACGAATGCCTTGAGACTGTTGCGCGGCTTCTTGCGCCGTTCGCTCCGTTCTATGCCGACAAGCTCTACACAGACCTTACAAGCGTTACTGGACGTGGCAACATGAATTCTGTGCATCTTGCCTCGTTCCCTGAGGTAGATGAGAGCCTCGTGGACAAAGAACTAGAGGAACGCATGGAGCTGGCGCAAAGGATCACTTCTATGGTGCTCGCCTTGCGTAGGAAAGTGAACATAAAGGTGCGCCAGCCATTGCGCGAAATAATGATACCTGCCACAGACACACGGCAACGCAATCGGATAGAGGCCGTGAAAGACCTCATTCTGAGTGAAGTCAACGTGAAAGGACTGCGTTTTGCTGGTGGAGACGGTATGCTTGTGAAGAAAGTGAAGTGCAATTTCCGTACCATGGGAAAGAAGTATGGCAAGCTGATGAAAGACATCGCTACTGCCATTTCTGCCCTGACGCAACCGGAAATATTATCACTCGAAGGCACTGGTTCAATCGCATTGACGATACAAGGCCAACAGGTAAGCATTGAGGTGGGCGATGTGGAAATAATTAGTGAGGACATTCCTGGGTGGCTCGTCAGCAATGAAGGCAATGTCACTGTCGCGCTTGAGGTGGAGCTTACCGATGAATTGCGTAATGAAGGCATGGCACGTGAGCTGATTAACCGCATACAGAACCTGCGTAAAGACACGGGGCTGGAGATTACCGATCGCATCACCGTGCGGATCGCACCCAGTGAGGCAGTGGAGATGGCTGTCGGTGCTTTCCGCGAATACATAATGACGCAAGTGCTGGCAGACAGACTGGAACTGGCCGACAACGGAGGAGCATCGTTTGACCTCGGCGAAGTTTCTGCCAACATAGAGATAAGCAAGGCGTGAACACAGCGATACACCCATTATCAACAAAAAACAACTACAGCCATTATGTCAGAGAAAACACGTTACAGTGATGAAGAGCTGGAAGAGTTCCGTGCTATCATCAACGACAAACTGCGCCTGGCAAGGCGTGATTACGAACAAATGATGAGTGTGCTGATGAATCAGGACGGCAATGACGTGGATGACACGTCTCCCACCTATAAGATATTGGAGGAGGGGAGTGCAACACAGACTAAGGAAGAACTGATTCAGCTTGCAAGCAGGCAGCAGAAGTTCATCAAGGGATTGGAAGCTGCGCTCGTCAGGATAGAAAACAAGACATACGGCATCGACAGACTCACTGGAAAACTCATACCTAAGGAACGCTTGAGAGCCGTGCCGCATGCCACGTTGAGCGTAGAGTCAAAGCAGAACCGCAAGAAATGAGCACCCCACAAGGCTACGCTTTTGGCAGAGGGCGACTGGCCATTCTGGTCATCGTGTTTGCACTTGTAGTCGACCAAGCCTTCAAACTGTGGGTGAAAACCCACATGGCGTTGCACGAAACCATCGTGATAACAGATTGGTTCAAGATCTGTTTCATCGAAAACAACGGGATGGCTTTCGGCATGGAGATAGGCGGCAAGTTGCTGTTGTCGCTTTTCAGAATTGTGGCTATTGGCATCATTTCGTATTATTTGTGGCTGCAAGTGCGCCAGCGTGCCAGCAGGGGCTATATTGTTTGCCTCGCCATGGTAGTGGCGGGAGCGGCCGGCAATATCATAGACAGTATGTTCTATGGCTTGATTTTCAGCGCATCATCCGATGCCTACACCGCGTTCTTCGTACCGTTCGGCTCTGGTTACTCCACGTTTCTCATGGGAAAAGTGGTTGATATGTTTTATTTTCCAATCATAGAGACCACGTGGCCACAGTGGATGCCACTCGTAGGGGGTGACAGCTTCGTGTTTTTCAGCCCCGTGTTTAACTTTGCCGATGCCTGCATAACGGTTGGAGTGGCGATGCTTTTGCTGTTCTATCGGCGGGAACTCAGCCATCTGTCGTTCAAGGCCAAAACCATGACAGGGGAGGGGAGGGCATAGCTTTATGTGTCGCAATATGCTGGTGAATTCGGCGGCTGTGCTGATTGCAACAATTGTAGCGTTGGTGGCACTCTCTTGCAAACCGAGAGTGCCCCAACATTACATACAGCCAACGAAGATGGAGGATCTGCTTTACGACTATTATATATCGCAAGCCATGGCATCACAGAGTACCATGCGTGATACTGTTGCTTTCAACAAGAGCGCATATTATTTTGCTGTTTTGGCAAAGCATGGCGTGACGGAGGCAGAGTTTGATTCTTCGCTTGTGTACTATTATACAGAAACAAAGCGGCTTTATGAAATATATCGCAACCTGTCTGAGCGCATTGGCAATGTCGCCATGGGGTTGGGTGCTTCTGTGGGAGAAATAGGCAAGTATTCGCAGTTGTCTTCAGAGGGGGACACCGCAAACATTTGGCATGATGCCACGGCGGCAATTCTCATGCCTACGCCGCCTTACAACAAGGTGACATTCTCCATTGAGGCAGATAGTACATTTCGTAGGGGCGATTCGTTCCAGCTTAACTTCATGACGGATTTTGTCTACCAGTCTGGTACGAAAGATGCTGTCATGTGCTTGGTATTGCGATATGATGACGGCAGCGTGAACACACAGGTGAACAGTGTGCCAAGTACTGGGGTGTCGAGGTTGCGCCTCGAGAGCCGTGACGACACGGACTTGTCTTCCATTGATGGATTTATCTATCTTGGCCAAGGCAGTGATGATTCGCAGACGCTTAAATTGATGTTCATCAGTCAATTGCAGCTCATAAGGTTCCATCGACAACCTGCACAGGATATAATAATACCCGCGAAGCGCGATAGTGTGTCGCGTGATGATAGAAGCGACTCTCTGTCTATCGGTTCAGACAGCGTTGTGCGACGTGCGAATGCCGAGCAGCGTGTAAAGACAGACGACAGCAGCATGATGCCTGTTGTTGTTCCGGCATTAAAGGTAAAGGCACAGGAAAGGAAACAATAGCGGGATGAGTGGAAGGCGACGGGTGGCGGCACACGTTGTGGTGTCTGCCAATGAGACGAACACCATGTCCGTAGTCGATATAGACGGAGGCATTGTGATCGCCTGTAGGCCACTTGAAGGCGAAGAGCCATTTACGGAGTGGCTTGGAGGCGTTGTCGAGTTGCGTCGCGGTGTCGATGGTGCATTGCGTGCATATAAGGATGGTAAACAAATTGTGTAGCGATATGGGAAACATTAAGACACGTTTAGCCGTGATGAACTTTCTGGAGTTCGCCGTGTGGGGGGCCTACCTCACTTGTATGGGCAACTATCTCGGACGTGCTTGGATGGGTGCAGAGATTTCTTGGTTTTATGCCATCCAAGGAATAGTTTCAATTTTCATGCCCACAATTATGGGCATTGTGGCAGACAAGTTTGTGCAGCCGCAACGGTTGCTTGGCATTTGCCATCTCATTGCGGGCGTGGCAATGATCGCCCTCTGCTTTATCGGCATGAATAATGACTTCCCTGATAAAGCCCTCTTTATTGGAGTCTATACGCTAAGCGTGGCTTTCTATATGCCAACCTTGGCTTTGTCCAATACTACAGCATTCACCATACTGAAGGTTCATGGCCGTGATACTGTGACGGATTTCCCTCCAATCCGTGTTCTCGGTACGATTGGCTTCATTGCGACAATGTGGTTTGTTAATTGTGCCGCCGTTGACTCCGCTGGATTCCATTTCACAATAGGCGAGAATGCATCTAAATTCCAATACACCTATATGCAATTTCTTGTTTCAGGCGTATTGAGCATAGTCCTTTTCCTCTATTGCCTTACGTTGCCACAGTGCCCGTTGGCGCACACGCCGCACCGCTCTTTGGCGGAGACGTTGGGAGTCGATGCTTTTAGCTTGTTCAAACAGAAACGCATGGCTTTGTTCTTCATATTCTCCATGCTGCTTGGCATGTCACTTCAGGTAACAAATGGTTATGCAACGCCTTTCATCACGAGTTTCAAGGGTGTGCCTGAAATGGCCGACACATTCGGTGCAAACAACGCAACAATGCTCGTTTCGCTTTCACAAGTGGCTGAAGCACTTGGCATACTTCTCATACCGTTTTTTATGAAACGTTATGGCATAAAGATTGTGATGCTAATTGCCATGATGGCGTGGGTGCTGCGTTTCGCGTTTTTTGGACTTGGCAATCCATCGTTCCCCGGTGTACTTCTCTTCGTGCTTTCGTGCCTTGTCTATGGTGTAGCTTTCGATTTCTTCAATGTGTCAGGAGGTCTTTATGTTGATAGCGAGTGCCCGCCGTCAATGCGCGCGTCGGGGCAGGGACTGTTCATGCTTATGACCAATGGACTGGGGGCTACGATCGGTACGCTTGTAGCAGGGGCTATAATAAACAGTCATTGCAAATGGACACCAGATGGATATTTGGTAGGAGATTGGGCTACGTGCTGGTTTATCTTCGCAGGCTACGCTCTTGCCGTTTGTGTCCTTTTTGCTTTAGTGTTCCAGCCTGGCAGTAAAGAGGATGCGTTATGAACAGAATCAAGGTGGTATTTGCAGGCATATCGGAAATAGTTGGGGGCAACTCTATGGGCTTAGTGAAACTCACCGATGAAGCAGGCGGACGTGTAATGAGCGTTGTGTGCGATGCCATGATGAAGATGCAGATAGCCCTGCGGCGTTCTTCAAAAGCTGGCATCCGTGGCAAGATGCTGCCAGAGGTGATGGCCAGTGTTGTGGGTGACATAACAGGCTGGTCAGACTTTGAGGTCTACATATACGGTATAGTGGACGGAGAGTACAAGACTGTGCTTCACAATAATGCGGCCATGACGGAATATCCGATGCGCGTCAGCGATGCCATACTCCTTTCGATCATATCGGGTGTGCCCATTTTTGTTAGTGAAGCTCTGTTCCTTGAACAGAGCATACCCAACATTGAAGGCGCAGACCGCGTGGCCGTTCCCATCAATGCCATAACGACCGAACGGCTTGAAGAAGTCCTGCGAAGGGCGGTCGATGCCGAGGACTATCGCTTGGCGGCGCAGATAAAGGAAGAGTTGAAGAAACGGCATTAAACAAAACAGTCGTTTTTATGAAGGAAACTCGATATTTCTATGTGCCTGACGCAGCCAACAGTGTAGAACTGCCCGTAGAGGAAGCAGCCCATGCTGTACGCGTGTTGCGTCTGAAGCCCGGCGATACGATGGTGCTTATGGATGGGCAAGGCGTGTTCTTCGATGCGGAAGTGACCTTGGCCACACCCCGTCGTTGCATGTACAGCATCATTGCCTCACGCCCACAGCTGCGCCAATGGGGAGGGCACTGTCACTTAGCCATGGCTCCAACAAAGTCCATTGAACGCACAGAGTGGGCCATAGAGAAAGCAACGGAGATAGGCATAGATGCCTTTACGATGCTCAACTGCGACTGTTCCGAGCGGCGTACCGTAAATGCCGAGCGGCTCGACAAGATTATTGTTGCAGCCATGAAACAAAGCCGCAAGCCATGGAAACCATCGCTCGATGCAATGGTCTCATTCCGTGATTTTGTCGCGATACCCCGTAATGGGCTGAAGTTCATTGCTCACTGTCGCGATGAAGTGGAGCGCACGTGGCTGTTCGACGAACTGCGTGGACGCATGGGCAGTGAGGAGATAACCGTATTGATAGGCCCGGAGGGTGATTTCAGCGAAGACGAACTTAACTATGCACTGTCTGCCGGTTATCGTTCTGTGCATTTAGGCCAGAGCCGTTTGCGCACGGAGACGGCAGCAGTGATGGCTGTCGCCATGATGCAATTGTCCGTCGGATGACGGTTTGGACATAAATATTTATTACAAGATGAGAAAATTAGAGATATTGTTCTTGCTTGCGTCAGTCGCCTTGGGATGCCGTGCGCAAGATGTTGCCATGCGCGATGTGTTTCGGCAGATGCCAGACAGCGTTGTGCCATATCTTTCACAGACGAACAAGCTCGACATGGTAGATTTCATTGATTCAGGCATGAGGGCAGAAGTGAACAACCTTCTTGACGGCCACAGTGTACTCGACACGCTTACGAACGGCTATCTTCGTCTCCGTCTCACGCCCGCCACGTTGGTCGAAATGAAGCTCCTGCCTTTGTCCAAGCCCATGTCGGATGGCACAAAGCAGGTTGTTTGCATGGTGACAATGTTCGGAGACACCCACAAGGCGACCGCAGTCGATTTCTATACGACCGATTGGAGGAAGACATCTCTTGACGCCCCGCTTAACCGCACCTTGGAAAAGGTGAGCGCGTCGCTCGCCGCAGACAGTGCGATGGATGCAAACTGGGCCGATATAGTACCAACGGTGAGGCTTTCGCCATCGTCCAGTACCATACAGATAGACGTAGCTTACACATTCATGCCCGATGAGCAAGGCAGGAAACATGAACCCATAATGCGCTCATTGACAATGGAATGGGACGGAACAGGCTTTAAATAACGTTAAACGAAATACTGGTCTTGAACCATTTTTTGCTCGTTTGAAAAAAGATACCTACTTTTGTAGTGTGTTTTTCATGGTATTAGATTATTAAGGTTAATGAGAGATTGATTGTCGTGAGACAATTAATCTTTTTATTTGTCACTACCTTTCATCCTTTTTAATTTCGCCAATCGTCACTCGTTGGAATCGGCGTGCTCATTACACTAGTAGTTCCAAAGCGAAAAGTACGAATAATTTCTATATTCGTTACTTTCACCGTTCTACCAGCCAATGCACGC
>CAZURD010000036.1:11241-14488 GCA_964623445.1 uncultured Prevotella sp.
AGTACGAATAATTTCTATATTCGTTACTTTCACCGTTCTACCAGCCAATGCACGCATAGCTTCATCAACAGTACCATGTCGACGATACTCTTCAGCTGCTGTACCTGTAGTATATTTACGTTCACCAGTTGGGGTACCATCTTCATCACACACAATACGAGACTTTGTAAATGTAGAAGGATAAAATTTCTTCGCATTACCATTAACCAGAGTTATCCAAATGTATTGAGCAGTATTGCCATTAATTTTCTGCTCATACACTTCATACTCTGTTGGAAATGTGAATTGATCACCTACTTCCAGTGATACGACTTCCAAACTACGAACACCGCCTTTAAAACCAGTAACTTTCTTGTCACCATTTGCGATTGCTCTCAACTTCTAGCCTTGCCATAATGTAAATTTTTAAATTGTTAAACAACAATAGTCTCTTTTTAAGTGTGAGAACAATGATTTCATTCTGTTTATGTTATGTTGAGATTGTTGTTGTCTATGGATAGTGAATAGAATTCATTTTTGCCGAATGAATTACAGGCAATGAATATTGTTGAAATGGATAACCACATCAAGCAATAAATAATTGATTTACAATTCGTTCTCATCTTACTCATGGATAGTATTGAATGACATTATGGCTTTTTTCAAATCCATGTTGCAAATTTACAACTTTCAACGAAACGAATGCTCGCATTTCTCCAAATTAGGAAAGTTTAAACTCTCTATTTATCATAATTGCGGTTATGTGCAAAGTGGCTTTGGCGCATTAATATCCTCGCCTGCAGGCATCAAACCGACAAGCGACACTTTGGCCTCAAAATTCGAATATCACGCGACCGTTTATTTGCCTGCCCGTGAGATAATTCGGCACGGCGTATTGTTGGTTGGTTACGTCTGTCACCCAGTAATAGGAGTTGACGTTGCTCGTTCCAAACAGGTTGAGGCATTCAAGGCTGAGCCAAATATTCTTGAATATGCTATTGCGTTTGCGGTCATCGTTGTCGTAGGCGCGATAGCTAAGTCCAACGTCTACACGCTTATATGCTGGTGCGCGGAAATCTTGCTTTTCAAGCCCGCTGTGTGGTGCGCCGAAAGGCAGTCCGTCGGCAAAGGCGAGGCGCAGCGTCATCTTCCAACGCTCCGTTCCGGGGAAATAGTCGGTGAAATGCAGGTTCATGGAGTAGCGTTGGTCGGTTGGCATCGGCGACCAGCTGCCGTTTATCTTCTGCTTCGTGCGCATCACGGAGAATGTCACCCACGAGTCCGTCCCGGGCACGAATTCACCATAGAGTTTGAAGTCGAGACCAGCTGCAAATCCGCTGGCGATGTTCTGCCCGTAGTATGTCACCTTAACGTTGTTCACATTGTATGGCACAAGATTATCGAGCTTCTTGTAATATGCCTCTGCCGTGAACTTATATGGCCTTTGTTTCACCTTGAAACGATAGTCGAACGCGGCCACGAAATGTATTGAGCGTTGGCTTTTTATGTTGTTGTTGAGCGTCACGACGGTAGAACCGTTGACGGTGGTTGTGTCGCGCAGTTCCTTGAAGAACGGAGCTTGGTAGTAAAGCCCGGTTGCAAGGCGGAACGTAACATTCTCATTGAAGGCCGGGATGAGAGCCATCGATGCACGCGGCGACACCGTTGTCTCCCCGTTGAACGACCAATGGCTGAAGCGGATGCCGTAGTTGAGCGTGAAGAATGACATCTTCTCTGTGCCCATAGTGAACTTATACGTGTCTTGCATGTAGCCCTCTATGCGGCGGCTGTTGAGCGTGTTCGTGGAGCTGAGCGAATAAATCAGGTCGAGGCGGTCGGCGGAATGTGGTATGGAATAGCCACTGGAGTCGCGCATCTCATATTCGCGCGACTTCTCCTCCACGTGTTCCCACTTGAATGTCAGTCCTGCTTCAATGGCGTGTCGCTTCATCTTGTGGTTGAACATCAGCTTGAAACTTTCCACGTTGGCTGTGAGATAGTTACGTGCGTGCTCCATGTATGTGCCCACGCCGAGCGTGGCATCCTCCTGTGTGTCTGTCAGCCAATATTGTCCCTGAATGTCGTAGGTCTCGCGTTCCTTCGTGCGGAAAGCCGAAGCAATCAGCGACAGTTTCGTGTTCTGGCCGAAATTGCGCGATATGGTGAACGCGCCGAAGAGCGTGCGGAACACGTCTTTCTCTTGTCCATCAAAGTAGACGCGGAACGATCGCACCTCCTCCAGCGTGCCGAAAGACGTTTCTCGGTCAGTAGGCGTAAAGTTGTAGCGGTTTTCCGATATATTTCCTATGAAGTCAATCGTCCACCGTTGGTTGGGGCTAAAACTGATGTAGGTCTGGTAGTCGAGGAAATTGGGGCGGTATTCGCCGTTGGTGTCGAAAGTGCCGAGCAGGTAACGGGTGGTCTTGTAGCGTATTCCGTGGGTCATGGAAAACTTCTTCCCACCCATTCCCAAGTATGCGCTTGCCCCGAGGAGCGAGGCTGTGACATTGGCCTCAAACTTTGTCGGCTTCTTGTATGTGATGTCAAGTGCCGACGACATCTTGTCGCCATACTTGGCATCGAAGCCTCCCGAGGAGAAGCCAACGGATTCAACCATGTCGGAATTGATTATGCTTAGCCCCTCTTGTTGGCCGCTACGTATGAGCAGGGGGCGATACACCTCCACATTATTAATATAGACGGAGTTCTCATCGAAGCTGCCTCCACGCACATTGTACTGTGAAGAAAGTTCGCTGTGTGTCGAGACACCTGCCTGCTGCTGTATCAAGTCCTCCACGGCGTTGCCCGAGGCCGAGGCCACGCCTTTCAAATCCTTGATGTCAAGCTGCTCCATGCCGCTGGTCTGCCGCTGCTTTTCGGTCACTACGATCTCTCCCAGAGCCGCCATCGAAGGCAGTTTTATTTCGATTTTCATCTTTCCCCGGGGATTGCGGAAGATGCGCTTGCGCGTGGTGTAACCAATCATGGAGAACCTCACCTCCACGCTGTCGGCCGAACTCAGGCCAAGAGAAAACTCGCCTTTAAGGTCGGTCATGGTCACTCTCCCCTGTGCGAGGCAGGCCACGGTGGCCAGTTCAATGGGGTTATTGTCCTCGTCCACGACGCGCCCCGTGAGGGTGAAGTCCTGCGCAACGGCCTGCCGACACAGTGCCAGCAGGGCAAAAAGAGACAATATGATGTGTCTTAGCGTCTTGTCCATTACGGTTTTTAAACGCAAAAGTAGCCCTTAAATTGTGTGCGGAAGCCA
>CAZURD010000036.1:14588-20856 GCA_964623445.1 uncultured Prevotella sp.
GCATTGCATTTTGGCTTTAAACGGACTGTAATAAAGCATCTATTGGAGCGCATTTTGGCATGAAACGCGGCCTGTTTGAAACCCCATTTGGCGTTTTTTGATGGCAAATTGTCCGATGGCCAAGCAAAAATCACAATTTCAAAACCCACAAACCGAGATTTTGCCCCTGTTTTACCACTTCTCAAATGGGGCATTTTTGCTGTTTTTCTTTGCAAATTAGGTGTGCCGAAACTGCCGTAACCGCTCAATTTTAACAATTGGCATAACCATCGCTTCCATCCGCCCCACAAATGGAGGATGGAAATCATACAGACATACATTTATCGCTTTTTCGTGGAAAATGACTAACTTTGCAATTGACTGCCGCACGAGTGCAACACCGCACTCCTGTGGCAAGCCGCAACAAAGTACAACGCAATGAACGAAGAGCCTACACTCAACAGCCATAACAAGGAGGAGTTTCCACCGGCACACACCGCCGAACACCTGCTGAACCAAACGATGGTGAGGATGTTCGGATGCGAACGCTCACGCAATGCACACATCGAACGCAAGAAAAGCAAGATAAGCTACATTCTCGACCATAAGCCGTCACGCAAGGAGGAAAAGGCCATCGAAACCGCAATGAACGAACTTATCGAGGCCGACTTGCCTGTGACGTTCGAGTTTGTCGACCGCGACAACCTGTCCGAGTGTGTGACGACAGACCGTCTGCCCGACAATGCCTCCGACACGATAAGGCTCGTCCGCATCGGCGACTACGACGTTTGTCCCTGCATCGGACGACACGTGCGCTCGACGGCGCAAATCGGACGTTTTGAAATGCTGGGCACAAACTGGGACGAGCAGACGCACTCGTTCCGCATCAGGTTCAAAGTCGTGCAGTCATAAGATAGGAAGCGAAGCCCCCAATGGGGCTTTCCGCAAGAAGAAATGGTGCGCCGTGGAACGGCGACAGCTGTTCTACACCCACACCTCTGCCCTACCTTTACCCCCCCCGCCACACCAACGATGAAAAACAAAATAGATTGCTTCATTGCCTGCGGAGACCTTTCCGCCGCCACAACCACCGTGAACCAACTGCGCGAAAGCCTCGCCGTGGGGCGAATATTCCTGCTCACCTTGCCGGATGCCGACACGGACGCACTGCCCGACGGCTGCACGCCAATAGCCACCGACAGCCCTTTCGGCAGCGATGCTGTGGCGGCGATGGCTGAGCACGCGGCAGCCGACTTCACACTTCTCTGCACAAAGGCGCGACCGCTGACGCTCGGACAGGGGGCGTTGGAGCGCATGGCACAGGCTGCCGGCGACGCAATGGCAACGCTGACATACAGCGACCACTACCGGACATTAGGCGGCGAGCGACACCCACACCCACTGACAGACTATCAAGGGGGCAGCATACGCGACGACTTCGACTTTGGCTCGCTGCTGCTCATAGACACAAAGGCACTCCGCAAATATCACGCGAAATACCCATCCGCGAGCTACCGCCACGCCGGACTTTACGACCTGCGGCTCTTCCTAAGTCGCGAGGGGCACGTACTCCACCTCAACGAATGGCTCTACACGGAAGAAGAGACCGACACGCGGGCAAGCGGGACACGCCAGTTCGACTATGTTGACCCTGCCAACCGCGAGGCGCAACTGGAAATGGAGCAAGCCGCCACTGCACACCTTGCTGACATCGGGGCACTGATAGACGCATCGGCCAGCATCGTGCCAGACTTCGATGAGCAGCCGTTCGATGTGGAGGCCTCGGTGATTATTCCCGTGAAAAACCGCGAACGAACCATTGCCGATGCCGTGGCGAGCGCACTCGGACAACAAGCACCGTTCGACTTCAACGTGATTGTGGTGGACAACCACTCTACCGACCGCACCACCAGCATACTGAAAGCAATCGACGATCCGCGCCTCATACACATTGTGCCACAACGGACAGACCTCGGCATTGGCGGATGCTGGAATCTCGCCGTAGCAAACCCACGCTGCGGACGCTTCGCCGTGCAGCTCGACAGCGACGACCTGTACAGCTCCACGGACACGCTGCGCCGCATCGTTGAGGCTTTCCGCGAACAACAGGCGGCAATGGTCATCGGTTCCTACCGCATCTGCGACTTCAACCTGAACACACTGCCCCCAGGACTGATTGCACACCGCGAGTGGACAGACAGCAACGGGGCAAACAACGCACTCCGAATCAATGGACTTGGCGCGCCACGAGCTTTCTTCACGCCGCTGTTGCGCGATATGCCGCTGCCAAACACAAGCTACGGCGAAGACTATGCCGCAGGCCTTGCTTTCAGTCGGAGTTTCCGCATCGGGCGCATATACGACGAACTATACCTCTGCCGTCGCTGGAGCGGCAACAGCGATGCCGCCCTCTCGCAGGAACGAATCAACGCCAACAATACATACAAGGACAGACTGCGCACAATCGAGATTGAGGCGAGGCGTCAACTGCACAACAACAATGCAAGCCGAGCCACACGCGATGCCCTCGACCGCTTTCTGGAAAGACAGTTGCAGGCATGGCCAGAGGCAAAGGCGAACTACTGCCAACTGCTATACGCTAAGACAAGGGAACTGACTGCAAACGGACTGACCTTTGTCTTGCAACACAATCCGGCACGAATGGTGTCGACAGGGGCAAGCATCGACAGCAAGGCGATAGCCGAAAGGCCATGTTTCCTCTGCCGGCAAAACCGTCCAAAGGAACAGTTCGCCATGCCGCTGGAGGGAGGGGTTGAACTGCTCGTCAACCCATTCCCCATCCTCCCCATGCACTTCACCATCCCGTCGCTGCGCCATGAGCCACAGACGATAGGCTCTACGTTTGCCGCCATGCAGCACATTCTGACCCACTTCGAGGGACTGACCGTGTTCTATAACGGTCCAAAGTGCGGTGCGTCTGCCCCCGACCATGCCCACATACAGGCCGTGAGGGGAGCACAACTGCCTATACAGACAGCATGGCCAAGGCTCTGCCACAGCCTTGAACCACTGCTGACCGAGGACAATGGCGACGGCATCTGGCGCATAAGGGAATATCCCTGCCCTGCATTCGCACTGCGAAGCCACGACGAGCAGTGCGCTGCAAGGCTCTTTGCCACGATCAAGGAAGCCATGCCCCCGACCGATGATGCCACAGAGCCGATGATGAACGTTGTGGCATGGCGCAAAAATGACTGCCGCGTGACAGTGGTATTCCCGCGAAACAAGCACCGGCCGGACTGCTACAACGCAGAGGGCGAGGCCAGACGCGTGGTCAGTCCCGGCGCACTCGACATGTGCGGAATGCTCATCACGCCGCGCGAAAGCGATTTTGCGGCCATCAATGCCGCCGAGGCTGAAGCCTTACTGAGCGAAGTTGGCATATCGGAAGAACAGGCAATGGCCATTGCCGAAACCATAAGGACAAAGACACAGGCCACGAACCAGGCCTCACACACCAACCGCGAGCCGGAGGTGACGGTGGGCATCGTGAGCGCACAAGCCATCGACTTCACGCTCAACGCCCCCTACACAGCCAAGGGAACCACCGTGCAGGGAGTGCAACGGGTGGAGTTCAAGGAGGGAGCGATAGTCTGGCGCGGTGACAAATATCGCGAACTGACGTTCACTCCGACAACCGACGGTGCCACGTTCGCCCTGCACAATGTCACGATAGGCATCAATTTCCACTGGCAACGCACCGAGAGGCAAGTGTTCTGTGGCGCGCTCCGCATGGTGGTGGAAGCCGGCCACATCACGGCGATAAACCAGCTCCCGGTCGAAAAGTATCTCGTCAGCGTGATTTCGAGCGAGATGAAAGCAACATCGTCAATGGAACTGCTCAAGGCACACGCCGTGATTTCGCGCTCATGGCTGCTCGCACAGATGGAAAGACGGCGGCGGCAGGAAAGCAGAAGCGACGGTTTCTTCACGTTCCAAAGGCACGACGACGAACTGATAAGATGGTACGACCGCGAAGACCACACACTCTTTGATGTCTGTGCAGACGACCATTGCCAAAGATACCAAGGGCTGGAGCGCGCAACAAACCCCTCGGTGGCCGATGCCGTGAGGGCTACGAGAGGACAGGTGCTGGCATACGGCGACGAGATTTGCGACGCACGATTCAGCAAGTGCTGCGGCGGAGTGACCGAAGAATTTCGCTATTGCTGGGAGGAGACAGACAAACCGTACCTCATCGCCATACGGGACGGAATGAGCACCGTGCGTCCCGACCTGACAGACGAGGCGGAGGCAGAGCGGTGGATACGTTCCACGCCAGAGGCTTTCTGCAATACAAACTCGGCAGAGGTTCTCTCGCAGGTGCTCAACGACTACGACCGTGAGACGCCAGACTTCTTCCGTTGGCAAGTGGAATACACGCAAGAACAGCTCACCACGCTCATTCGCCGCAACACCGGCGAGGACATTGGGCAGATAGCAGACCTCATCCCAATCGCAAGGGGACGCAGCGGACGCATCTGGAAACTGCGCATCGCGGGCACAAAACGTTCGCTCACCATCGGAAAGGAACTTGAAATACGCCGCACTCTCAGCGAAAGCCACCTGTACAGCAGTGCGTTCGTGGTGGACAAGGAGGGCTGCGCAGACGGCGTTCCGCAACGGTTCGTGCTCACGGGAGCCGGCTGGGGGCACGGCGTGGGACTTTGCCAGATAGGAGCGGCGGTGATGGGCAGCAAGGGATTCGGTTACGACAAGATACTGCTTCACTACTACCGAGGAGCCGAAATAAAGGAGCTTTACCGATAAACGCACACAAAGCGGAAAGCATACACACAACAAACGCACCACCATGAAGAAGCAACGCAATCCGTGGGCATGGATTCCCTCACTCTATTTTGCCGAGGGCATCCCCTACGTGGCGGTTATGACAATATCGCTCATAATGTATAAACGGCTCGGATTGTCCAACGCCGAAATCACGCTCTATACCTCGTGGCTTTACCTCCCGTGGGTGATCAAACCGTTCTGGAGCCCGTTCATCGACGTGATGCGCAGCAAACGGTGGTGGATACTTGCCATGCAGCTGCTCGTCGGGGCTTCGCTCGGCGGCGTTGCATTCACCATACCATCCGACACTTGGCTTCAAGGAACGCTGTTCTTCTTCTGGCTGATGGCATTTGCAAGCGCAACGCATGACATCGCGGCCGACGGCTTCTACATGCTCGGCCTCGACAGCCACCAGCAGGCACTCTTTGTGGGCATACGCTCCACGTTCTACCGCGTGGCTACAATCTTCGGGCAGGGCGTATTGGTGATGATTGCGGGCAACCTGGAGGTGCTCACGCGCAGCGTGCGCTTCTCATGGAGTCTCATGTTCTACTTCATGGCTGGGCTATTCATCGCCCTTTGGCTCTACCATAACTATGCGCTGCCCCGCCCCACCGAAGACACTAACAGCAAAGGACGCTCCACCGGCGAACTGGCGCGTGAGCTTGCGGCCACCGTCAAGACCTTCTTTACGAAGCCACAAGTGGTGGCTGGCATCTGCTTCATGCTCTTCTATCGAATGCCGGAGGGGCTTCTTGCCAAGGTGTCCTCCCTCTTTCTCATTGACGCGGGGCACAACGGAGGGCTTGGACTGTCACCCGCCGAATACGGCTTGGTGCAGGGCACTGTGGGTGTAGTCGGCCTGACGCTCGGCGGGATACTCGGCGGCTTCGCCGCAAGCCGCGACGGACTGAAGCGATGGCTTTGGCCAATGGTGTGCGCAATAACACTACCAGATGCCGTTTACATATATCTTAGCTATGCCATGCCTGACAGCCTGTTCATCATCAACGCATGTGTTTTCGTGGAACAGTTCGGCTATGGGTTCGGATTTTCTGCCTATATGCTATACCTTATATATTACAGCCAAGGCGAACACAAGACTTCTCACTATGCACTCTGCACGGCATTCATGGCTCTTTCGATGATGATACCGGGAATGTTTGCCGGTGCGTTGCAGGAGGCCGTGGGCTATCGGGCGTTCTTTATCATCGTGATGGCATCGTGCGCAATGACTTTTGCCGTGACGGCAAAATTGCGTATAGACCCTGATTTCGGGAAAAAGAGAAGCGATGTAAGGCCAAACGATGGCGAAACGATAAAATAAGCAATTTAACAAACAAACACCATCGCGTCGTACTTAAATTGAGGCATTTTACGTAACTTTGCATACTGCAAGGCAATTACGGCCTTGCCACACCAAGGTTATGACTATGACAACAATGAACATGCACCTCAACAGGATGACGGCGATGGC
>CAZURD010000037.1:0-2433 GCA_964623445.1 uncultured Prevotella sp.
GCATGTGCAGGCAACACAGAATGCGCCTGCACATCGGCGTTCCGCATTCACAACTTGATTTTTTTCTTTGCCGGTTTGCTCTCGTTCTGCAAGCGATCGAGAGCCGTCACGACATAGGTGTACTTTGTCTTGCCGAACTCATAGGGCAGTTCGTAGAATGTGTTTGAGGTGATTGCCACAATCTTCGACGGGTCGTTGACATTCACTTTCTCTCCCTTTGCGAATCGGTAGACCACGTATTTGTGTGCCACGTCGCCCCACCGCTTAGCCTTTGGCGCAGTCCAGAAAAGCACATAGCCGTCGGCTGTCCAGATGGTTTTCAGCTTGCTAACCTTCTTCGGGGCTTTGTCATCGATGAAAGGCATGGCCGGTTGCAGTGCGGGATACTTCCAATAAGCCTTGCGAAGCATTGTCCCATAGTTCCCAACGTTGTCGGTCACGGCCTTGGCATACCACAACACAGCTCCTTTTACGTTTGGCATCTGGTTTCTCAAAGCAAACTTAGCCGGCATCTGGTTGATGTTTGGGTTATCCGTGTCGGGGTGGCTAACCGTCCGTTCCACGTCTTCACCGATGAAAAGTGGGCGTGCCGAGGCATATTTGTTCCACCATTTGAGCAGCGTCTTGTAGTCGGCTGCCTTGTTGCCAATCTCCCAATACAGTTGCGGGGCGATGTAGTCCACCCACCCATTGTTCACCCACAGCAGCACGTCGGCATACAAATCGTCGTAGTTTTGCAGGCCGTTGGTGTCGCTTCCGATGGCGGATGAGCGTTTGTTTCGGTATATCCCGAATGGCGAGACGCCGAACTTCACCCACGGCTTCACGCTTTTTATGGAGTCGTGGAGCTGTTGCATGAATATGTTCACGTTGTATCTGCGCCAATCATCGCGGTCTGCGATGCCGTTGGGGTACAGTTGGTGTTGCAGATCATCGTTGATTTTCTGGCCGGCAGCAGGGTAAGGATAGAAGTAATCGTCTATATGCAGGCCGTCAACGTCGTATCGTCGCACGATGTCGGCGGCCACACGGCAGATATACTCGCGGTTTTCTGGCATACCTGGGTTTAGGATAAACTGCCCATCATAGGCAAAAACCCGTCTCGGGCTTTTCACGGCGATGTGCATCGGAGCAAGGTCTGTCGTGCCTTTCGTCTTTGCCCTGTATGGATTTATCCATGCGTGGAGTTCCATCCCGCGCTTATGGCACTGGTCAATCATCCATTGCAGCGGGTCCCAATAAGGCTGCGGGGCCTGCCCCTGCGTACCCGTCAGGAAACGACTCCACGGCTCGTAGGGGCTTGGGTACAGCGCATCGCACTCCGCCCTAACTTGGAAAATGATGGCGTTCACGCCGTCTGCTTGCAGTTCGTTGAGCTGGTTGGTGAGCGTTTGTTGCATCTCTTGCGTGGAAAGTCCCATGAACTGTCCATTGACACATTGAATCCAAGCACCCCGGAACTCACGTTTGCGCTGCGCTGCGAGCGGCATTGCGATGATAACGGCAAGCGCGATGGTCAGTATTTTGAGTCTCATCCCTTCTCGCGTTATGTCATTTCAGGTGTTCATATATGGCGTTCGTCCAGTCGCTTCCGTTTTCTATGAGCATTGATTTGATGCCCATTGCCTCTGCGGAAGCCACGTTTCGCAGTCCGTCATCGAGGAAAAGGGCATTGCAAGGGGCTATGCTTTCACCTTTGAGCACGTGCTGGAAGAAAGCTGGGTCGGGTTTCATTGCACCACATTTGTAGCTCATGTACATTGCGTCGAAATAGTGGCCAAGGCCATGTCCGCATCCGTCGAAGTCCTCGCCCAATGCCCATGACATCATAAAGGGATTGGTGTTCGACACGAGCACAGTGCGATAGCCTTCGCTCCGCAGTCGCAACAGGGCATCGAGGTTGCGCTGTGGCACTTCGCGGCAGTAGCCTGTCCACGCGTACAGGCATTCGTCGTGGGTCACTTCGCGCCCCGCCAGTTTGCTGATGCCCTCCCGGAACTGTTCTGCGTCAATCTTTCCAAGTTCCAAGTCGCCAAATATTCCATGCTGTGTGTAGCTGTCAAGGCGGCTCGCTGCATCGGCAAGACCAATCTCTTCAAACCTCCTTATGGCTTGCTGTGGGTCAAGTGTGACTATCACCCCGCCAAGATCGAATAATATGTTCTTTATCATCGTTTCTTTGTTAATTGTCTTTCGGCTCTGCGTTCAGTCTCCGAAGAAATTCGGTTTCCGCTTCCTGGCCTCTTCGAGTGTCAGCAGTCGGCCTTGTTCCTTGGCATACTGTTCTCGCAAGTGCCCATAGCGTTCGTTCAGTTCGGCCGTATATGCATCCTTGGTAGCGGCATCGAGCAGCCTTGCGGCAACGAGAGCATTTTGCGAAGCATCCTTCACCCACACCACAGGGCCGCCATATACGGGTGCAATCTTCAGTGC
>CAZURD010000037.1:2533-20459 GCA_964623445.1 uncultured Prevotella sp.
AAGCATCCTTCACCCACACCACAGGGCCGCCATATACGGGTGCAATCTTCAGTGCAACGTGCATCTCACTCGTGGTCGCGCCTCCTATCATAATGGGCAGGTCGAGTCCAATTGCAGCCATTTCACGCGCCACATTGACCATTTCCTCAAGACTTGGCGTAATCAGTCCGCTCAGTCCGATTATGTCTGCGCCCACTTCCTTGGCTTTCCTTGCAATCTGCTCGGCAGGCACCATCACCCCCATGTCAATTATTTCGTAATTGTTGCAGGCCATTACGACACCCACTATGTTCTTGCCGATGTCGTGAACGTCGCCTTTCACCGTGGCAAGCAGCACCCTGCCGGCCGATGTCCTTTCTTGGCTTCGCTCCGCCTCTATGTGCGGTTGCAGCAGTGCGACAGCCTGCTTCATTGTCCGCGCGGCCTTCACCACCTGTGGAAGGAACATCTTTCCGCTCCCGAACAATTCGCCGACGGTGTTCATTCCCTGCATCAAGGGTCCCTCGATGATGCTAACCGCCGACAGGAAACAGGCGAGAGCCTCTTTGATGTCGGCTTCCATGAAGTCGCCATTGCCTTTCACCAACGCTTCCGCCAGCCGTTCCCCGATGGGCAACCGATGCCATTCCGGCTCGGCTTCCGTTGCTTCCGTGCCTGCATTCTGCTTTCCATCCGCCTTGTCCTTTATGTTTTGTGCCAGTTCCACGAGCTTGTCTGCACTTCCCGCGCGGCGGTTTAGCACTGCATTCTCTATCGTTTCGAGTTCGTCTTGCGGTATGTCAGCGTAGGTGATTTTGGCGGATGGATTCACGATGCCAAAGTCCATGCCTGCCTGTATGGCGTGGTAGAGGAACACGGAATGCATTGCTTCACGTATGTAATTGTTGCCTCGGAATGCGAATGAGAGGTTGCTAACGCCGCCACTGACGTGTGCCCCAGGCAGGTTTTGCCTTATCCATGCCACGCTTCGTATGAAGTCGGCGGCATAATCGTCATGCTCTTCCATGCCGGTGGCTATTGCGAGCACGTTCGGGTCGAATATGATGTCGAGCGGGTTCATGCCCACCTGTTCCGTCAGCAGGCGGTAGGCGCGTGCCGCTATGGCTGTGCGCCGCTCAAAAGTGGTGGCCTGCCCTTGTTCATCGAAGCACATCACGACAACTGCCGCGCCATGTCGGCGCACGTCACGGGCGTGTGCCAGAAACGTGTCCTCGCCCTCCTTGAGAGATATGGAGTTCACGATGCACTTGCCTTGGACGCATTTCAAGCCGGCCATGACAACGTTCCAGTCAGACGAGTCGATCATAAACGGCACGCGAGCCACGTCTGGTTCGGCAGCGAGCAGGTTCAGGAAAGTTGTCATTTCCGCTTTCGCATCGAGCAAGCCATCGTCCATGTTGATGTCGATGGCAGCCGCGCCGTCGGCCACTTGTTTACGGGCGATGCCAACGGCTTCGGCATAATTCTTTTCCTTTATCAGTCGAAGGAACTTGCGTGAGCCAGCCACGTTGCACCTCTCGCCGATATTCACGAAGCGCACTTCGGGCGTGACATCGAGCACTTCAAGTCCGCTCAGCTGTAGTGTAGTCGGCTTTGGGGCGGGGACGCGAGGCAGTTTGCCTTCGGCCGCTTTCGCGAAGCATTCTATGAAACGTTCCGTCGTGCCGCAGCACCCACCGATGATGTTCACAAGTTGCTCGTCGATAAACTCCGCCACTTGCGGCGTCATGCTCTCAGGAGTTTCGTCGTAGAGGCCGAGCGAGTTGGGCAGTCCTGCGTTAGGGTATGCACTCACGAGCCAAGGGGCTTTCCTGGATAGTTGCCGGAGGTACGGTTTCATCTGCCGTGCACCGAAAGAGCAGTTCAGTCCGATGGAGAACAGCGGATAGTCGGCCACGCTTGCCATGAAAGCATCGAGCGTTTGGCCGCTCAACGTGCGCCCTGCGAGGTCGCTGACAGTCACCGACAGCATCAGAGGCAGTTGCCTGCCACGTTTCTCCATAGCCTGCATTGCCGCATCGATGGCCGCCTTTGCGTTGAGTGTATCGAATATGGTTTCAATCAAGATGGCATCTACACCACCCTCAATGAGAGCGTCCGCCTGTTCAAGATAAGCCTCGGCAAGTTCATCGTAGGTGATGTCGCGGGCGGCGGGGTTGCTTACGTCCGGGCTTATTGACAGAGCCTTGTTGGTCGGGCCGACGGAGCCGGCCACGAAGCGCGGTTTTTCTTCGCTGCTCATCTCGTCGGCTACGGCCCGTGCTATTTGCGCCCCTGCAAGGGCCATCTCGCGGCTTTGTTCTTCAAGTCCATAGTCGGCCTGCGATATGCGTTGGCTGCTGAACGTGTTGGTGGTGATGATGTCTGCCCCTGCCTTCAGGTATTTGCGGTGTATGTCGGCCACGATGGCAGGGCGCGTGATGTTCAGCATGTCGTTGTTGCCTTTCATCACACCCTGCCGTGAGGCAAACCTCGCGCCGCGAAAGTCACCCTCCGTAAGCCCATACTGCTGAATCATGGTGCCCATTGCGCCATCGAGTATGAGAATGCGGCGGCTCGCAGCCTTTTGCATCTGTGCTTGCTGCATATCAGAAATGCTTCATTGCGCGATCCATTTCCCGGCGGTCGTCTTTCTCCCGCAGAGTCTGCCTCTTGTCAAAGCTCTTCTTTCCCTTGCACAGGGCGATGTCCATCTTGGCGTGTCCTTTTTGGTCTATGAACACGAGCAATGGCACGATGGTGTATCCCGTCTGCTTCGTTGCGCTTTGCAGTTTCATTATTTCGCGCTTCGTGAGCAGCAGTTTTCGGTCGCGCTTGGTTTCGTGGTTATTGTAAGAGCCGTAGAAATACGGGCTAATGCCCATGCCTTTCACCCATATTTCGCCATTGTTTATATAGCAGAAAGTATCCACGAGACTGGCCTTTCCCAGTCTGATGGACTTTATCTCCGTTCCCGTGAGCACGATGCCGGCAGTATATGTCTCTATGAAAAAGTATTCGAAGGCCGCCTTTCTGTTTCGTATGCTCACAGGGCTTTTCTTCCTTATGAGTTGTTCGTCCTTGTTCATTGTCCCTGTGTGGTTTCCACCGTGGCAAAGCGTTCGATGTTTTCGTCCACGTATCGAGCCAGCAGACCCGTCCACTCTTCTTCGTTCTCCACGAACTCGTCGTCCAGGTCGTCAAAGTCGGGGAATCGTTCAAAGAGTGCCATGAACTCCTCGTCGGTGCAGTCGCGTTCGATTTCCTCCCCGTGCTTGTTGTAGAGCGATGCCGCTTCGTACAGCACTTTCGAGAGGTCGCGCATCCCCCACATCTTCAGCACCTTTGCAACGGGGTTCTTGAAGATGAACCTGCCATACCCGTTGTGTATCAGTTGCACGAAGCCTCCGTCCATCACTTCCTCGTGTATGGTCTCCCACGCGAGCAGGGTGAGCTGCTCTGTGTTCAGCTCGCCCATGTTCTCGGCGGTCAGTTCGCCGCCGATGGCATTGTGTATGGCATCAATGAATGCCTTGAGGAAAGCGTCCATGCCGTCTGCGGCGGCTTTGCGCAGAACGTCGTCGTTGATTGTCACATGTGTCATATCAAGCCACAAAATTACGCCTTTTTTCCCAAACCGCATTCTGTTGCGTGCGAAAATGTGAGACGCAGGCGCAGGCTTGCGTCCCTTTCCTTTGCCTGTCCCATTACGAGGGTTGCCGCCTGCCGTCCCCTGCCGGGTTGCATGTCGACGCATTCGCTTTCTTTAACGGTTGCCGCTTCGTAGCCACAATAAAATATTGTTACTTTTGCATCATCATGGAAAAAATCATTCTCGGCGTAGACCCGGGCACAAACATAATGGGTTACGGCGTGCTCAAGGTGGTGGACAGCAAGGCACAGATGGTGACAATGGGTGTCATCGACCTGCGTAAGTTTGCCGATGCCTACCTGAAGTTGGGTCACATCTTCGAGCGAATCACGGGCATCATCGATTCTTATCTGCCGGACGAGATGGCCATCGAAGCCCCGTTCTTCGGCAAGAATGTCCAATCCATGCTGAAGCTGGGGCGTGCCCAAGGCACAGCCATCGCCGCCGCCATACGTCATGGAGTGCCCATCCACGAGTATGCGCCGATGAAAATAAAACTCGCCATCACCGGTCAGGGACAGGCTTCAAAGGAACAAGTGGCCGGGATGTTGCAGCGGATTCTGAAAATCAACGACCGCGACATGGGCGACTTCATGGATGCCACCGATGCGCTTGGTGCGGCATATTGCCACTTCTTGCAGATGGGCAGGCCACAGTCGCAGGCTCACTATCGCGGGTGGAAGGATTTCGCGACGAAAAACCCAGACAGAATATGCGACAAACCATTTTGATAAGGGGCGGAATAGCCAGGATGCCGGAGTGGCGCATGGCTGCTCCCGTTGACTTTGAACTGAATGCTGGCGAGCACATTGCCATCACAGGGCCGAACGGCGGTGGCAAGACGATGTTCGTGAACCTGCTCACCGGCGCTCATCCCATGCAGCAGGGATGGCCTGCCTACGACTTTGGCGAAGGTGCGGGAGAACTTGTTTCCGACAACATAAAATACATAGCATTTCGCGATTCATACGGCGAAAGCGACCATACATACTATTTGCAACAACGCTGGAACCAGCAGGAGATAGGCGAGGAAACGCCTACCGTGGCGCAAATCCTGCATGACGCATACGCCTTGTCGGGCGAGGACACGCCCAAACGGCGTGGCTGGCAACGCCATTTGTACGATGCTTTCGGCATGGAACAAATGCTCGACAAATACATCATCCTGCTTTCCAGCGGCGAATTGCGCAAGTTACAGCTCACGAAAGCCTTGCTGTGCAACCCAAAGGTGCTCATCATCGACAACCCGTTCATTGGCCTTGACGCAGAGGCGCGATTGCAACTCATGTCCCTGCTTGGCACGATTGCCAGTGAGGGAGCCACCCAACTGCTTCTCGTGCTGCCAAGATTCGCCGACATCCCCAGCTTCGTCACTCACGTTGTGGAGGTTCGCGACATGCTTGTCGGCAAGAAAATGCCGCGAGAGGAATACGTGGCAAGCCGCAAGCCGACAGCGGCCGACGAATGCGGAAGCGTCTGTCTGGCCATAGCTGCCCTGCCGCCCCATGCCGATGCACCAACGTCGGGCGAGGTGGTCGGCATGAATGGCGTTTACATAAGGTATGGCGGCCGCACGATTCTCGACTCTCTGCATTGGCACGTGATGAACGGCGAGCGGTGGGCGGTCACGGGACGCAACGGCTCTGGCAAGAGCACTCTCCTCTCTCTCGTCTGCGCCGACAACCCGCAAGCATACGCCTGCGACATAACCCTATTTGGACGGCGGCGCGGTTCGGGCGAAAGCATCTGGGAAATAAAGCGTCACATCGGTTACGTCTCGCCTGAAATGCACCGCGCTTACCGCAAAAACATACCGGCAATCGACATCGTTGCGAGCGGCCTGAAAGAGACTGTCGGCCTGTATGCCAAGCCTAACGCTGGCGAACGCGAACTTTGCGCGTGGTGGATGGGGCTTTTCGGCCTTGCCGGCATGGAGGAACGCCCGTTCCTGAAGCTCTCCAGCGGCGAGCAACGGCTCGTGCTGCTGGCTCGTGCCTTTGTGAAAGACCCCGAACTGCTCATTCTCGACGAACCGCTCCACGGGCTTGACGATGACAACAGCCTGCGGGTGAAAGCCATGATAGAGGCTTTCTGCCAGCGCAGCGGCAAGACGCTGATAATGATTTCGCACTACAAGGAGGAGCTGCCGGCCTGCATCGACCACACGCTGACGCTCACATCGCACAACCAACAACCAATGCAACCATGACAGCAAAAGTTTTACTCGCAACTGTGGCCCTTGTGGCGGGCGCATCTGTATGCACCGCGCAAGATATATACAATGAGGTGAGGGCCAAGGCCGTGGCTTCCGTGGAAAACCCATCCACCATCGTCACGCTCCGCGAAATTGCACAGTTCGAGGTGGACGCACTCGACTACATGATGATAAAAATGCGTGAACAGATGCCCGACACAAGCGCAGTGTTGCTCGACAGGCAGGCCGTCGCCCTGCGCGAGTTTGTGAACCTTTTCATGCAAAGCATAGTGGAGAGTGCCGACAAGGCCGATTCTGACAAGGCGAACATGATGAAAGCGTTCATGGACGCATCTTATTCCAACCCGATGTTCAACGATACGGACACCGAACTTACTTTGACCTACTTCTCAAACGCCTCATGCCTGACGCGCTTCTCCCTCGACACGGATTGGCGCAAGGCTGTCACCGCCATAGAGGCCATGTGCAGCCAAAGGCAATGAAGTCACCATAACCACACACCAGACACACATGCAACACGACGACAACTCAACAATGAGCAAGTATCTCTCGGAGATTGGCAGGCAGCCGACGCTCTCGCAGGAGGAAGAGCAGCGTCTCTCCAAACGCATAGCAGAGGGCGACGGGCAGGCCATAGACCGTCTGGCCACGGCCAATCTGCGCCTCGTTGTGGCGCAGGCGGCCAAGTATGTCGGACGGGGGCTTGATTTCGACGACCTCGTGAGCGAAGGAAACCTCGGGCTGCTAAAGGCTGCGGCAAAGTATGACGCGGCACGCGGACGCTTCTCTTCGTATGCCACGCCGCTCATCCGCCACCAGATAGAACAGGCACTGGCCGCAAATGCGCCTGCCGAACCGTTGCCATCCGCTGACGGCGAGACCACCGGCACGTCGCGCCCGCACCGCCCCATGTCTGTGGACGCACCGCTCGGAGGCCGCGACAACGTGAACCTGTTGAGCCTATTGGAGAATCCCGACGCCCCGGCTGCCGACAAGTTGCTGACAGACGGGATGGAGCGCGAACTGCTGCAAAGGGCACTCGCCACGCTCAACGAGCGCGAACGCAGCGTGACGGAGGCTTACTTCGGCATCGGCGGAAACCGCAAGACAATGGCCGAGATTGCCGAAGACATGGGGCTGAAGCGCGAGCGCGTGAGGCAGGTGAGGGACACGGCCACGAGAAAACTACGCAAGGCTCTGCGCAATGGCACGAAAGAGTGATGCCACGGGCGGGCAATGCCGCGCGAACGGACGCATAAGCGACACCGACGAATTTCGCCGCGACCGCCTCATTCGCTCCATCGAGCGCAGTGTGGAGGCTATGACCTTGCCCGAACTGGAGGCCCTTAGCTACGATATGTTCACAAAAGGATATATCGACGAAGTCGACATCTGACACCGACAGGGCTGGGCTTTCGGCGCAAGACCAAGCCCCGCTTGTGGCGTGCGTGGATGACTGCGGCTTCCCTGATTCCCTTTTGGCAGGGAGGTAGTGGATGCGCGGGGCATTTCGCGACTGTCTTTGTTGCATATACTTGCACGGGAAGGCTGGCAATTACGTATATTCATGCTGGCAGGCAATGTTGCGGGGAAAAGCGGTTACGTGCATTTGCCAAAGTAAAACTTTAAGGTCTGGATGCCGAAAACGTGGCTTTTTCGTGGGCAGGACGCGCCCAACGGCAAAAATCCAGATTTCAGAGAGGCATCGCTAAGCAATTGACAATGAGACGGATAGCCCGCATTAAGCGAAACTGCCTTACTTAGTTTGCACCCAACGGAGCATTTAATGCCCGCCAATTAATGCCTAAATGGAGTGCAACGAGGCATTCGTTGAGACGCAACGGATGCTCCAACGAAATGCAACGGGGCATTAATTGGCACAAAACGACGGCAGAATGCGCCTGCAAACAGATTCAAAATGGGCAAAAAAACGGTATCTGCGTCCAGAACAATCCCTATTTGACGACATCGCACTTGCGGTAAAAATCGGCACGCGCCGCACCGTAACTCACACAGAAGCGGCAGTACGACACGTGCCGAACGACTGCATAAACATACGCTTTGGACTGCTGTTGCATGGCGTAATGCGTCAGCGCAGCGTGTCAATCCACCGCACAAGTTCATCATCGGGAGCGACACTGCGGTAGAAATGCCCGGCAACTTTGACAAAGCGAAACAGTTCCTTGAATACGGGGGCAACATTTTCACAGCACTACACTTGCCGCTTTGGCTGCCAATGACTAACTTTGCAGATGCGCGGCCGAGCCAAAACGGCACACTGACCGGAAACGGCCACGCACAAACAACAATCAAGCCACAAAACAAAGCACATGAAAGCATTGAACACAGAAAAAGCCCCCGCAGCCATCGGGCCATACAGCCAAGCGATAGAAGCAGGCGGAATGGTATTCGTGTCTGGCCAACTGCCCATCGACCCGGCTTCAGGCGCATTCCCCGAAGGCGGCATCAAAGAGCAGACGCGCCAGTCGATTCTCAACGCAGAGGCAATACTCGCCTCTGCGGGACTGACATTGGCCAACATCGTGAAAACCACAGTGCTGCTCGCTGACATGGCCGATTTCGCAGCAATGAACGAGGTCTACGCCTCTTTTTTCTCCACGCCCTACCCTGCCCGCTCCGCATTCGCAGTGAAAGACCTGCCGAAAGGCGCACTCGTAGAGATTGAAATGATTGCTGCAAGATGAGCCAGCGCGATTCCATAATAATTGTGAGTGGCGGCATGGACAGCATCACGCTGCTCTATGAGATGCGCGAACGCATTGCAATGGGAGTTTCGTTTGACTACGGCTCAAACCACAATGCACGCGAGATACCATTGGCCGCGATGCACTGCCAAAGGCTTGGCATTGCACACCGCACCATAAAGCTCGACTTCATGCACGGCCTCTTCAAGAGTTCGCTGCTCGAAGGAGCCGATGCCATACCCACGGGACACTACGGCGAGGGGAATATGCACTCCACCGTGGTGCCTTTCCGCAATGGCATAATGCTCGCAATAGCTGCCGGAATAGCCGAAAGTCAAGGACTTAGCAACTTGCTCATGGCCAACCACAGTGGCGATCACGCCATCTATCCGGACTGCCGCCCAGACTTTGTGAAGGCCATGAGCGAGGCCACGCAGGCCGGGACTTACAACGGCGTGCAGGTGGTTGCGCCCTACACAGACATTAGCAAGGCCGACATTGCACGGCGGGGGAAAGCCCTCGGCATTGACTATGCGGAAACATGGTCGTGCTACAAAGGAGGCGAACACCACTGCGGGCAGTGCGCCACCTGCCTGGAACGCAAGGAAGCCTTGGCCGAAGCGGGCATAGAAGACCACACGGTGTACGAATAAACCGGAAATTGCAAGCTGCAATTATGGAATTAATGTCGTGGCACAATGAACAAGCCCCGGTCTCGCAGCAAATGGCGAGGCCGGGGCTGACCGTTGTATGGGTCTCATGCGTCCATGCAAGCGCAGGACGCTTCAACGCTTAACTCTCCACCAATTTCAACTGGGCGAACTTCAACAGAAGATTTTTTGTGCCGACGTTGGTAAATTCCACAGCGGCTTTCAGATTCTCGCCCGTACCCTCAAGCCCTACGATACGGCCAATGCCAAAACGCTTGTGCTCCACGGTGTCGCCGACTTTGAAATGCCCCTCGGCAGTTGCCGCAGCCGAGGTTGGCGCGGCCTGACGGACAGGCTTCATCCCGCGTCGCGCCATTTCAAGGCGCGCGGCAAACCCATCGCTGAATGGCGACGACGGCGCGGGTTCGCGACGGGGCGGCACTTCGCGCCTGATGGGATCGGCCTTGAACTGCGATGCCACAGGGTGCGGGTTCTGCTGCCATTCCGGTCTGTCGCCCCACGAACTGCCGCCAAAGCCGGACGAACGCCCGCCCCAGGCATCGACAGAAGGCCGACGCACTGACGAAGCCACCTCGACATACTTGGGATCGATGTCGGAAATGAACCTCGACGGACGGCTCGACTCCAATTTGCCATAGCGAAAACGGCTCTCTGCACAGGTGAGGACGCAGCGACGCTCCGCCCGCGTTATAGCAACATAGAAAAGCCGCCGCTCCTCCTCAAGCTCACGAGGACTGTTTGCACAGACCGGTGAGGGGAAAATGTTCTCCTCCAAACCAACGACGAACACGGTGGGGAACTCCAATCCTTTCGCACTGTGTATCGTCATAAGCGACACCTTGTCGTCATTGGCAAGGTCGGCATCGCTGTCAAGATCGGTGAGCAAAGCCACTTCTTGCAGGAAATCAGCCAACGTGGCATGCTCGCCAAGTCCCTCCTCGCGACGGCCGGCAACAAAATCATCCATGCCTGCGAACAGCTCGACAAGGTTATCCTGTCGCGAGACATCCTCGGGAGCTGAACCTTGGTATATGTCTTTATAGACCCCACTCTCCCTTATGATGTCTGACCCAAGCAGGTTGGCATCGCGCTGCGCCACTTGCGCAGCCCACCCCTCTACCATCGAGCAGAAAGCAGTGAGCTTAGATGCCGTGACCGCACTAAGTTTCAGCCCATGCGAGGCCGGCTCGCGGGCAACATCCCACAGGCTCGTGCCGTTTACGGCGGCCGTCTCGGCAATCTTCGTCATCGTGGTAGAGCCAATACCGCGCGCAGGATAGTTGACGACACGGCGGAAAGCCTCCTCGTCGTTGGGATTGACAACGAGGCGAAAGTAGGCAATGATGTCCTTAATCTCCTTGCGCTGGTAGAAGCTCAAGCCGCCATAGACGTGATATGGGATATTGCGCTTGCGCAATTCCTCCTCAAAGCTGCGGCTTTGGGAGTTCGTGCGATAAAGAATGGCAAAATCGCCATAGCGGCACTTGTCCGCCTTTCGGTAGCGGGCGATGTCGCCGCAAACAACGGCTGCTTCCTCGCGGTCGCTGTAAAGCATCCGCAACGACAGCTTTTCGCCCTGCTCATTCTCACTGAACACATCTTTCTTTATCTGCCGTTGGTTGTGACCGATGAGGCTGTTGGCGGCCGCCACAATGGTCTTCGTCGAGCGATAGTTCTGTTCCAGCTTAAAGACTTTTGCCCCGTCATACACCTGCGTGAAATTGAGGATGTTGTCAATCTCCGCTCCCCGAAAACCATATATGCTCTGCGCATCGTCACCGACGGCGCACACGCATTGCCGCTCGCGCGTGAGCTGCGAGACAATGGCCTGCTGCGCGTAGTTAGTGTCTTGGTATTCATCGACAAGCACATAGAGAAAGCGTTCCGCGTACTTCCTCCTTATGTCCTCATTGTCCTTGAACAGCTGGTATGTGTTGAGCAGGAGGTCGTCGAAATCCATTGCGTTCGACTGTCGGCAACGATCCACATACGCCTGATAGACGCTCCTCACCACAGCCGCATCGCGCCCCTCGGAATAGCCAGCGGGCAGCGTCAAATGGTTTTTCGCCATGCTTATCTTGTCTGCCACCCTCGCAGGGACGTGCGTTTTCTCGTCAAGTCCCTTTTCCTTTATAATCTTCTTGACGAGAGAGCGGGAATCACCTTGGTCGTAGATGGTAAAGTTCGGGGAATAACCGATGTGCCCTGCCTCGGCACGCAACACGCGGGCGAAAACGGAGTGGAATGTACCCATGTGCAGCTGGCTGGCCTTTTCGCTACCAACGAGGCTCGCCACACGCTCTTTCATCTCGCCGGCCGCCTTGTTGGTGAACGTGAGTGCAAGGATGTTCCAAGGATTGTAGCCCTGGCGCAGGAGGTAGGCCACCTTGTGCGCAAGCACTCTTGTCTTGCCAGCCCCAGCCCCGGCAATCACGAGCTGCGGGCCATCGCAATATGCCACAGCCTCCCTCTGGCTTTGGTTAAGCTGCAAAAATATGTCGTCGTACATTTTGTTTCTATGAAATGTCAGCGTGACAAGCCCATCAGTTGAAGAAATTCCACGACAGTCCGAACCTGAAGATGCGGCCGTTCTGCGGATAGTGCGGCGTAAGGAAATACATTCTGTTGCCATTGCCCGCGTTGACGTGGCTCATCATGACGAAGAAGCGAGTGCGTTTGAGGTGGAAATTGGCATAAACGTCAAGGAATGGATAGCCGCCTATGCTTGTGCGGCTCGCCGAATTCTCCTGAACAGCAAACTGATTCAGCTGTGGAACGAAATGCGGGGCAAAGTAACGTGTGAAAAAATAGCCATCGCCACCAATCTCAATCGAAAGCTCACGGGCATAACGGAACTTGATGTAGAGATTGGTGAAGATGTTGAGCGCAGGCACAGGCAGCACATTTTCGTTGCTGGAGTTCTGGTATGTGATTATGTTTTCCCAATGGAGGATGCCCAACTTGAAATCCTGCCGCAACTGGGCGGTGAAGAGATTGATGTTGCCGCCGGCCTGCTGGACACCAGCCGAGAAGTTGGTCACGCCGTCAGAGGACGTGTCATAGCTCACGCCGAAATACGTGTAGTTCTGTATTTCCTCAAGCGCCACACGAAGTTGTGTACGCGTTTTCCTGTAAGAGAATATGCCCTCGACCCTCGTGCGCGTCTCCTTGCTCATGTCGTCGTTGTCCCACCAAATGTGCTTCGAGTGGTAATGCCGCTGATAGAACGTAGGGTTGAGGCGATAGAAATATGCCTTTGCCGCAAGCGTAAGGGTGTCACCGAACAATCGGAAGTTCAAGTCGGTGGAGAAATCGAACTTCAATTGGCCGACATCCTCACCTGCAAGCCATGCCTCGGCAAGCAAGTTGTAGTGGAAAGTTTTGCCCTGCGTCTTCACAACCTGGCCGCCCACACTGACGTTATGCTCCATCCAACGGGCAAGACGGGACAGCGTATAGCCTCCAGAAGAAAACACATCAGGCATATCGAAACGTCGCAACTCATGGCTGCCAAACACTTTCAGCCCTGCCTTGGCATACTTGTTGAACCCTTCGAGCAGGGCAATTGCCAACGTGTTCTTTATCGTGAGCAGCTTGGTATCGTCATAGATAGAGTCGCCACCATAGCCCATGTCGTCGTTGTGGGTGTAATACGTGTCGGCATAATAGTCTTCAGGGGAATCGTAAGCCTGATAAATCCTGTCATATTTGCCCATGTCAAGAGTGTGTATGAAACTCGTCACGGGCACAAACACCTGCTTCATTGTGGCGGCGATGGAGTCTTGCACGCGCTTGGCCTCCATAATACTGTCCATACGAAGCTGCTCGGCCGGGCTTATCTGCAATGTGTCCTTGGCAAGCGTGTCTGCCGCTTCACCTGTCGCTTCAGGCTCATCGCCCACGATCACAGCCCAATCGGGACGCCCCGTCGGCGCGGCCTCCGAAGTCTCTGAAGATTGCCGTCCGCCGTCAATCCCCTCGCCGTCAATGCGCCGGCGGTTTTCCTCGTTCTCCCTGCGCGATTGCTCAGCGAACGCCCTCGCTTTCAGTTCGGCCTCCGTCATCTTCTCCATCCGATAGAAGCCAAGACTATATCGATGGGTGAAAAAAAAGTGAAGGTTGTCGTTGCGGTTCCAGTTGCTGCTAAGCACAGTAGGAATCTCGTCTTCACTGTAAGAGTCCTCGAACGTCTCCGGATGCGTGATATAGTTGTCGTCGGTTATGCCTCCGTTCTCAGACACTTTCTGATGGTATGTGGAGAATATTGCGTGCGCAGTGTATTGGTCGCCGATGTGCGAAGCATACAGCGTAGCACCAAAGTGGGATGTGCTCTGACTGGAATAGTAACCTCGGGCATAGGCATAGTTGAGATCGAAGCCGAAGCCCGTCTTTTTGTCGGCATTGACGGCAAACTTGGCATCGATGTGGTCTTCGCCGTTTGTCTTGTTGCCGCAGTTATCGTAGGAAATGTTGGTTATCGGCGAGAGCGTGTTGGTGAAATGCATCTCGTCTGGCAACGTCATCACGTAGCTGTATGGCTGCGTAAACATGAACTGCTGCAACAAAGGGCGGTCTATCACTATACGGCTCTCACGCGCTGTGTAGTTGTTGCCTGTGGTATTGTATTCTCCGTAAAGCCCGGTGTTGAAGATCGTATTGAAGAACATGTACTGCATGGTGTCGACTTCAGCAGGCCTTATGTCTCCGAACTTGCGGTCGACCGTCCACACATACACCCCCTTGGGCACGTCTTGGTTGGTTGAAGTGGTGTCTTTGTTGTGCTTGTTGAAGTTGCGGTTGACACTTTCGTCAACCTGCGTGATTTCCCCCGACTCGTCTATCTGACTGTAGACTTGGGCACTTGCAAACACACCGCATACGATGCAAAGCAACGACAGTAGAAGTCTTTTCATCTACAGTCGCATTATCCTTAGGGCAGCCTCGGCAAATTTCACCACGATGGCCACCATGACAATATACATACCGACAGTATTTTTGCCTACGAGTATGCACACCACACCCGCCAACGCCATGGCCATGAATATTATATTGAGCACTTGGCGCAGCAACATCACTTTGCTTGGGCGCGGACGTTGCCGCTGCTCCATGCGCTGTTCCACGATGCTGTCTATCTCATCTTTTCCCATTCGGTCAAGCACAGTGTATTATGTGTGAATATGGCGACACCCTCATTCAGGCGTAACCATCATGCGTCAGCCCTGCCTTTCTCCCGCAGGCCTGCTCCCCAACGCCCTGCCGCAAGGCTGTGCGTCAGTTGAAGAGAGCCTGCATCTTGCCGAAGAGATAGTCCTTGCGGTCGATGGTCTTCTTGCGAAACCGCCCGCTGACACGGGAAAGTTTCTCCTTATTCTTCTTCAGACCGTACTCGTCGGTGATCCACTCTTCTGCCAAATATGTCGTCGGGTTACGCTCTTCGTCGTAGAAATAGTATATGCGGCGCATTGTCACCGTTGCCTTTCCGTCCTCGCACTTAGCCGTCAACGTGTAAAGGAAGCGCGTGCGGTCGAGCACCAGCGGCTTGCTCTTGAACACGAGCCACTCCTGATAAGAGCCTGCCAACTCCATGTTGACAGAATCTGTCACCGTGAGGCGGCTCTGCTCAAACTGGTTTTCTTCCTTGGCCAACTGCTGCATGAATGTCTTCAGCGTGGCATATATCTGGGCGGCACTCTTCCCCGGAGCACTTATCTCCGTAGTGAACACCACTTTTCCATCTACCAGAGGCACTGCACCCGCGAGATATTTCTGGTCGGGATTGGCCTTCGTCTCTACCTCGGATTCCTCTTCCCATGCGTTCTGCGAGTGAGACAACAGCGGGAACAGCATCAAAAGTGCCACTAATAGCTTTCTCATTATTTGCTCTTTGATTTGGGTTTGCTGTGACAAAAGTACAAATTATTGATCGAACGCGGCAACACATTACACAGATTAACATTGTTTTGCCAGCTTGCCTGCCTTATTCGGCGACCAAAGGCCATAGCCACCTGCCACGGCCTGGCATGGTCAGAAGCTGTTGAGCCACGCCTTCAGGTCGAGCAACATCTCTATATGGCTTGGGAAACTTTGTTTCATCCCCCACCCGTGGCCGCCCGAAGGATAGACGTGCAGCGTGGCCGGAACATCGTGGCGATAGCAAGCCATATAGTAATTAACGCCATTGGCTGGCAGCACAACATGGTCGTCGTCACTAAGCGCAATGAAAGCGCGCGGTGTCATGCGCGACACTTGCCTGTCTGTGCTATATTCATGCACAAGCCTTTTGCGCGGTTCTTTGCCAAGCAGGTTGTCATGAGTGCCTTGATGCGTATATCCCGGCTCCATTGTTACGACGGGATAAAACAGCAGTTGGAAGTTTGGCACGGCATCGCCTTTGGCCGACGTGGCCACGACAGATGCCAGATGCCCGCCTGCCGAGAACCCCATGATGCCCACCTGCTTGGGGTCTATGCGCCACTCCTTGGCGTTACGGCGCACCATGCGCATGGCTTCCATTGCGTCGGACACCGGAATTTCGTGGTTGCCGTGTGGCATACGATATTTCAGGACGATGGCGGCAATGCCTTGACTGTTGAAAAACTCCGCCCAGTCATGCCCCTCGTTGTCCATTGACAAGTTGGCGTAAGCACCCCCGGGGCATATCACCACGGCACGCCCCGTGACGTATCTCACTTCCGGGAGATATACATACACCTTGGCAGTGTCGAGCGGATCGCCGCCTTTGCCGGGGGCTTCCCCCTGCCAAAGGTTATACACAAGACACCCGCCGAGGGCTGATGCCTGCCCGGAAAGCACCATAATTATTATGGCTGACAATGTTCTTAGTATCTGCATCTCTTACTATTATTTCTTATTCCGGCAAGGCGCAAAACATCATTACGCCCCGCCGGGCATCGGCTAAGCGTCTGCCGACGGACAGATGCAAAGGTAATGCTTTTCCGCGAATTATTCTCTCCGGCACCAATTTCTTCTGCAAATGGAATGGGTTTGATACTAAACAAGAACAAATCGAAACGCATCAATCCGCCCAAGGCGACGCGACGGACACAAACAGCCAAACTTATTGCGGCTCATCAGACATAACCATACCACATGCGCCACAGCCTTTGGTATATCCAGAAATCAAGATTCCAGAAAGTTTCCCTTGGGAATTGTCGGAAGAAATGAAGTTTATAGCGCATCTTCGTGAGGAAATAATTGGCCGACTTGCCGTTGCTTCGGTCTATATCGTCACTCGACATGCCGAAATTACCGCTTCGCATCACCTCACGAAGGACAAAACGGCCAAGCTCTTCCGACGGCTCAAAGAGGAGCATTGAGCCGTCCGCATGGAACACCTCGCGCATCACATACATCAGGGCATGGGCAAAGGAAGCCAGTCCAACGCTCTCAATAGCCGTCACAACCTCACGCCGCTCTGCCTCGGTCGCCTCTCGCGAGAAGCGTTCCATGACATAATAATAATCCATCAACTGCCGCAATCCGATGCCTTCATCAAACAGGTGATGACTGATATGCAACATCATATAGACCATATTAAACTTTGTCGTCGGGACAGAGATTTCCCCGTTGCCATCGGGCAGTTCCACCCTGTGGGAAAACTGTTCTTCGGCATTCTCGCGAAACCACGCCTGAAGTGCGGCATCGCCCCACGGAGAAGATGCCCACGACGGCCTATAATGGAACTCAACACTGACATCCGGATACATCGCAACGTCCACATGATGGTATCTGGGAGCTGCCGCCGGGAACGATGCCAAGACCTTGCCCGTCAACTCCGTGTGGGAAAGAGGCACCCACACATCAATGTCGCCACACTGTCTGCGCAACGGACTGGGGTAGTAAAGAGCCGCTCCCTGCCCCTTCAAGATGCAACCACGAGTGCCAGCACGCCGCAATGTCTCGTCAAGCTCAACGCAACGACGGCAAAGCAAACGCCCCGTCTTCTCTATCTTGAGCGTATCCATCGCCCAACGCCTCGTGAGCTTCGTTGGCGGGCGCAGGCTGTCGTCCATGCGCTCAATCCCCGTGGAACAAATTCCAAGCAGGGAATGTGCAGACACGAGACTGTAAATTTTCTCCCATTCGCCATCGGAGACACCTTGCGGAGGCTCTGCGTCGATGCCCATCGAGAATCTAACAAGTTGCAGGAACTTATCTTGAAGCATACCTATAAGTTTGATGCAAATATATATAAAGAGCGCGATTCTTTGCGCCCAGTCCATGAGAAAGTCGAAGACCGTGGCTATACTTTATGCCGAAACGGGCTTGAGGTCAAAATAAAGAAACTGTTTTCGCTTACGTGATGAGGAAGATAGCGGGCTATCTGACGAAGCACGGGAGCGGAAATGACAAAAAAATCGCCCAAAGCACGCACGAAAGCGGAAACACAAAGCCAAGAAAAAGACCTTTTGTAGAAATTCAAAACAGTTTCTAAATATATGCAACTAAAAACAGCCACCCATCCATCGTTTTTCCGTATGTGTCATATTGCAGTCTGAAACGGCATTAATTGCAATGCAATAAGGCATTAAATGGAGGCCAATAAGGCATGTATTGCGTTGCAAAACCACAGGTATTGCAATTCATTGAATGTCAAAGGGTTGACAGAAGCAGCCTCCGCTGTTGTTTTTAACATAATTATGTTAATGGCAGTGCGTGTCTGTTTGCAGCCGAAGTTCCTTCC
>CAZURD010000038.1:0-20327 GCA_964623445.1 uncultured Prevotella sp.
GTGACGAATCTCGCGGCATCGCTCATCAGATAGTGTATCGTACCGCAAAGTTCCTCTGGCTGTCCCATGCGTCCGAACGGGGTCTGGCGTATCACATCTTGTCCGCGCTGTGTGTAAGTGCCGTCTGGGTTGGTAAGCAAGGCACGGTTCTGCTCCGTTATGAAGAATCCAGGGGCTATGGCGTTCACGCGAATGCCCTCACCGAATTTCTTGGCGCATTCCGTTGCCATGAAAGCCGTGAAGTTGCTGATGCCAGCCTTTGCCGCAGCATATCCACATACGCGCGTCATGGGGCGGAATGCGGCCATCGACGAAAAGTTGATGATGCTGCCGCGTCCTTTCTCTGCCATCGGCTTCAAGAACACCTGCGTGGGTATCATCGTCCCCGTGAGATTGAGTTCCACCACGGTCTGGAACTGTGCAGGGTCGAGATCGAAGATGTTCTGGGTCGGCCCGATGGTCGCGCCCGCCATGTTTCCGCCGGCAGCGTTGAGCAGGGTGTCAACCTTTCCGTAACGTTCCACAATCTCATCGCAGTTGCGCTGCACGGTCGCAACGTCAAGCACGTCGGTCTGCATGAACTCACAGTCGCCGCCTTCGGCCTTTATGTCGACCACTATGGCATTGCCCAAATCGGCCTTGCGTCCCATTATTACGACACGCGCCCCATTGAGCGCAAGGTATTTTGCTATTGTCCGTCCCAGTATGCCCGTGCCTCCGGTGATGGCCACGACATAGCCATTGATGTCAAAAAGATTTTTCATGTATTCCTATATGATTTCATTCAATAAACCCAGGCTGCTTGTATTCAATGCCAAGCTCGCGGTCGACCGTTGCAAGCACGCCCTGCACCTGCCCGAGGGCGAACATGCGTCCAAGGAAGCTGTAGCCAGCGTTATAGCCACGGTCTTCGTCGCCGAGCATGGTCATGCCGTGGTCCACACGCATAGGCAGAGTGTGGTCGGTCTGCTCGAATATGCGTGCCAGTTCGATGATGTCGGCACGGCCACCGAGATGAGATGCCTCAGAGAAGTCGCCATTGGGGAACACGTGGCATGAGCGCAGATGCACGAACCACGTGCGCTTGGCATATTTGCGAGCCAAGTCAACCACATCGTTTTGCGCCCCTGCGGAAAGCGAACCGGCACAGAACGTTAGGCCATTGTGCGAATTGTCAACTGCCTCAAGGAACCAACGGATGTCCTCATCACACGTGACGATGCGCGGAAGTCCGAGTATCGGGAAAGGCGGGTCGTCGGGATGCACGCACATCCTCACGTCGCACTCATCGCAAACAGGCATTATTGCTTTCAGGAAATAACGCATGTTTTCGCGCAACTGTTCCTTCGTGATGCCGTCGTAGCGGGCGAGCAGCTCACGGAAGAGTTCCACTGGATGCTCGTCGTTCTCACTAATGTTGCCGCTGACAAAGCCCTGCGTCTTCACGATGATGTTATCCACGAGCCTGTGGTCGTCCTCCGTCGTCATAGTTGACCTCAACCGTTCCACCTCGGTCAACACTTCTTCAGGCCAGTCACGCTCTGCACCGTCGCGCTTCAAAATGCAAATGTCGAAGTAGGCAAACTGAGCCTTGGAGAAATAGAGGTTGGTCGTGCCATTCGGATTGGGATGCGCGAGGTCGGTGCGTGCCCAGTCGAGCACAGGCATGAAGTTGTAGCACACCGTCTTTATGCCCTCGGCAGCGAGGTTGCGCAAACTCTCCTTGTAGTTTTCTATGAGTAAGTCACGATCTGCACCGCTATACTTGATGCTCTCGCTGACGGGTAGGCTCTCCACCACCGACCATCGCAGGCCGAAACTTTCAATGTAGGTACGCAGGTCGGCGATGCGCTCGCGCGACCACACCTCACCGTTGGGTATGTCGTGCAATGCCGTGACAATACCCTCGACACCAATCTGTCTGAGCATGGCAAGCGTTATCTTGTCGTTCTTGCCAAACCATCTCCACGTTCTTTCCATATTTGTTTCCTTGATATTCTTTCTTGCTTCACGAGTTGACAGACAATCACAGTTCCTCGCACTCTTTCACCCAAAGAGCGGATGAGGCATCGCTCGGCATACGCCAGTCGCCACGCGGCGAAAGACTGACGCTACCTACCTTGGGGCCGTCGGGCAGGCACGAACGCTTGAACTGCTGGCTGAAAAAACGGCGGCAGAACGTGAGCAACCAATGCTTGATAGTGGCATCATCGTAGCGTTCCACCTCTGGGTGCGAACCATTGAAAGCGTATTTCGCGAGCATGAAAATCTTAGCCGGCCGGAATCCGAAGCGCATGAAATAGTAGAGGAAGAAGTCGTGCAGCTCGTATGGGCCTACGATGTCTTCCGTCTTCTGTGCGATGTTGCCCTGCTCATCGGCAGGTATTAGTTCGGGGCTTATCGGAGTATCGATGATGTCGAGTAAGGTTTTGCGCGACTGCCCGTCAAGGTCTTTCATGGCGGCATAGCGCACGAGGTGGCGGATGAGCGTCTTTGGCACTCCTGCATTCACGCCGTACATCGACATGTGGTCGCCATTGTAGGTTGCCCAACCAAGAGCCAGCTCGCTAAGGTCGCCCGTACCGACAACCATTGCACCGAGCTTGTTGGCCAAATCCATGAGAATCTGGGTGCGTTCACGTGCCTGACTGTTCTCATAGGTCACGTCGTGTTGCGATATGTCATGGGATATATCGACAAAATGCTGCTTCACACTTTCGGCAATGCTTATCTCACGCTGTGTCACGCCGAGCGAGGACATGAGCGAAAGGGCGTTGGAATGGGTACGGTCGGTTGTTCCGAAACCGGGCATGGTGACCCCCACAATGCCACTACGATCGAGGCCAAGTCTGTCGAAAGCTCTCACGCACACGAGCAATGCGAGCGTGGAATCAAGTCCGCCACTGATGCCTATAACAACCTTGGAGCAATGGGTGTGGGAAAGACGCTGTGCCAAGCCCATGCTTTGGATGGAAAGTATCTCCTCACAAGAGTCGGCCATGTTCTCCGATATAGGGATGAACGGGAGCGGCTCGACATTGCGCAAGAGCACGAAATCATGCGGTTCAACAGGCTTGGCCGCCACCGTGACAGCAGACGCATTGCGCGATGATTCTACAAAGGTGGTGTTTGTGCGTCGTTCCAAACGCAACCGCTCTACATCAATCTGCGTCACAAGTAGCTGGGGACGCATGGAAAAGCGCTCGGACTCGCACAAGAAGCGACCATTCTCGCAGACAAAGGCATTGCCGCCATAGACCACATCCTGCGTACTCTCGCCGAAACCACAGCTTGAATAGACATAACCGCTGATGGTGCGCGCACTCTGCTGGGAGACGAGCGACTTGAGATAGGTGTGCTTGCCGATGAGCTCGTTGCTGGCAGAGAGGTTGAAAATGATGTCCGCACCAGCCAATGCGAGATTGCAACTTGGCGGCACTGGCGACCAAAGGTCTTCGCACAGCTCCACACCGAAACGCACACCGTCGCCCGTCACAAAGACAAGGGGATCCGGCGATACTGTGACGGTGTTTCCGGCAAGAGTCACCTCCGTGCGCTGTAGCTGACGCGAGGAAGCGAACCACCGTTTTTCGTAAAACTCATTATAGTTTGGCAAGTAAGTTTTGGGCACAAGGGCGAGCAGGCTTCCACGCTGTATGACGGCTGCACAGTTAAGCAACAGATCATCGGCCACGACAGGCAGACCGACAATGGAAATAATGTCGAGCTTACGCGTGAAATCGAGAAGACGCATTAATGATTCCTCTGCCTTGTCGAGTAGCAGTTGTTCACGGAAAAGATCTTGGCATGAGTACCCTGTTAGGGACATTTCCGGGAAACACACTATCTCAACACCACGCCCTTCGGCCTGCGCTATGAGGCTCTCGATGCCCAACAGATTGTGTTCCGTGTCTGCCACACGCACCGATGGTACTGCGGCGGCAACTGTTATTAGTCCAAAATTCATAATATCTGTTTTTGAATTGAATGGAAAGCGGATGAGGGTGAAGCATCTGTACGTATCACCCTATATGGAGGCTATCGCCTTATGCGTAAGGCCAACAAGTCTGCTCCTCTCCGACTGGAGCTTAATTCCAGCGACCGCCATCCTTGCATCACTTTATAGTCACCTGTGTCGCTCCGTATCCATATTCACGGAAAGAAGCGTCTTGATAGGGGTATTGCTTATAGCGATAGCGCAACTCGCTGACAATGGCATTGCGCAAAACACCTTCACCCTTGCCATGAATGAAGATTATCTTTCTGCCTTTTTCCTTCTCATGTTGTTTGAGTGTGTCGCGGAAAGTCTTTAGTTGGTAGTTAAGAATGTCAGCCGAACTCATGCCCGCCGTTGTGTCGAGCAGTTCGGAAGCGTGCAAGTCTACGACCACGGGCGCATTCTTGTCCTCTATCTTTGACGCGACAGAACTGCGGGAAGAAGCTGTGTCTGCACGGGCTTTCTCCATCATGTCTTTCTTCAACCGGTTGGGGTCAATGACAAGAGGGAATGCAGCCTTATCATTCTCAACCACAGCATAGATAAGGGCGGGCTGTTCAAAATAGTCGTTCTCCCGGAACGTATGAAGTTTGTAAAACTTCACTGGGTCGATGCGCAACTGCACGTCGATGACCCGTTTGGGGGCAAAGGTCTTGTCGCGCTTGTATGCAAATGCCTGTATGCAAACACGTTCCATGTCGTTCAACTCCTCTCGCCCGAATTCCTCGATGAATAGCTTGGTGTTTGGCTCCACCTCTGCGGTATGCCGTAGATGCAATGCCGCCCCCTCTGCGGTGGAGTAAGCATAACGAATATAGTAATTGCTATCGTTCACGAAATAGGCCTCAAAGCGCGTTGTTGTAAGCGACTTTGTGTCGATTGGCACAAAAGCAAGGTAAGCCGACAATACATCGCCGCCACGACGTTCCTCCACCGGAGCGCGGAACGTCACAGGACGGTCGGCTGGATCGTAATCGGCATCATCACCAACGGGATGCGCCTTTGCCTTGCTCTCAACAATACGCTGCGTGCTGTAATCTTCATCGTTGACCACTACCACATCGCCAATGGCGGTAGGCACTTGAAAGCCGTCCTCGTCCTCAACGAGCACGATGCCATTGCCTTGGAAACCAGCAACAACGCCGCCGCCGACCTCACTCATGAAGCGCACTCTATCTCCTATCTTCATAATTACAGTTAAGGTATTAACAATGAACTGTCGCCATAGCTTAGGAAGCGGAACCCCTCCGCCATGGCATAATCGTAAACCTTGCGCCAATCATCGCCAATCAACGCAGCCACAAGAAGCAAGAGTGTGCTTTGCGGCTGGTGGAAATTCGTGACAAGCGCACTGACTATCTTATAGTCATAGCCCGGGGCTATGATTATCTGCGTACTGGAATGAAGAGCCGAAAGGCCACGCCTTTCGAGATAATTGAGCATATGGCCAAGGGCATCAGACGGCGAAAGCGTGGCCGCAGTGTCGTATGGTTCCCACTGGTCGATGTGCAACTGTTCCTCGTCGAGATCAGGATTGCCAGCCAGCCTAAGCCCTATGTAGTATAGGCTTTCA
This sequence comes from uncultured Prevotella sp., assembly GCA_964623445.1. Classification (GTDB taxonomy): domain Bacteria; phylum Bacteroidota; class Bacteroidia; order Bacteroidales; family Bacteroidaceae; genus Prevotella. The sequence continues at coordinate 5,571 of CAZURD010000038.1, forward strand.
AGCGTGCGGACACTCGTTGTGCCCACTGCCACAGCTTTTGCGTCATGCGCCAAAAGACGTTCTATCACTTGTCGCGGCACGCAGAAGTGCTCGGTGTGCATCTCGTGCCCTTGCATGTCATCGCTCTTGACCGGCCTGAACGTGCCAGCTCCGACATGGAGTGTCACCTCCACACGCTCCACGCCATGTGCATCAAGTGAAGAAAGCACACGGTCGGTGAAGTGAAGCCCTGCTGTAGGAGCTGCCACACTGCCCTGAACTTTGGAATAAACGGTCTGATAGGTATGCTTGTCGCTCTCCTCTGCGGCACGGTTGAGATACGGGGGGATTGGCAATTCGCCGACAGATTCAAGCACTTCGCCGAACGTTACCAGTGGATCATCACACTCAAAAGTGACAATGTGACCCGTGCCCATTTCCCCCTGTCGGGTGGCCGTGAGCGTGGCATAACGCCCACCCACAGATATTGTGCGTGTAAGCGTGCCGTTCTTCCATCGCTTTGAATTACCCACAAGACACAACCACGAACACTGCCCGACACTCTGGAACATCTGTTCATAGTCTGTCGGGGAATATGGTTCGAGAAGAAACACTTCTATCAACGCACCGGTTTCCTTACGGAAATGCAATCTCGCCTGTATGACCTTTGTGTTATTGAACACCATCAACACCCCTGACGGCAAGTGAACAGGTAGATTTGTAAAAACATCCTGCCCCACTTTCCCATGTTCATAGACAAGCAGCCGAGAACCATCCCGCCCTGTAACGGGAAACTTTGCTATTCGCTCATCTGGCAATACGTAATCGTAATCGCGGATATGTATTTGTCGCGGATCCATTGTTCAAAAATGTTTTGCGCTGAATGCGCATCAATATACGACCAAACACGCCCGCAACACACAGTAGACGAGCGTAAAGGCCAAAACTGTCAAGACAACGTTAACATCGGTATGCTGGTAGCCTGTGGCTGTGTATTGCGAGGAAATAAACCTCATTCCTGTTTTTATGCGACTATTGATTCGACTGAATAAAAAATAAACGGCCACGCCAACAATGCCACCCCATACCAATCCGAAAAGAATGTCGCCCGGATAGTGAACGCCAAGGTAGACTCGCGTCCAGCAATTAACAAGCGACCAGACTATCATGAAGATGGAGAGCAGACGGCTACGCACAAGCAAACAAAAGAAAACAGCCACACTGAAAGTGTTGGCGGCATGGGCGGAGAAGAAACCATAACTTCCTCCCCTATAGCCATTCACGACATCAACAAGTGATCCTATCTCGGGGTCGTGGGTGGGACGCCAGCGAGCCACAGTCGGTTTTACAAACAAATCGTCTATAGTGCCGGCTAAAACCACACAAATTGCAGCGCAACACACCACAAGGAATATCTGCCTTACACTCTCATTGTTCTTCAAAACAAGATAGAACAAAGAGACATAAAGCGGTATCCACGTAATGGCTGTGGTCAACGACATGGCCAAGCCATCGAGAAACAACGAATCGCTGCCATTGAGTGCCAGCAGCAGTTGCTTATCCAACTGTATGAGCGAGTCTAAATCCATTGCAGGCCATAGATTCAAATCACTTCCAACTGTGAGGTTTCCACCCATCCCACCTTGCCATCGGCAACCTTTATCTCACGCCAGTCGTGCATTGTGGAATCAGTTATTTCCACCTTTGTGCCCTCATGGAGAATGAACAGGTCTGTTCCGCTCTTTGACGGGGTGCTCTTCACAGATATGGCGGAGGAAACGACAATGGCTCCAGTGCGATTAAGCAGGGTGTTTTTCTGCTGGTGCGCAAAGATGTTTGACATGATGAATATCATCACGAAAGCAAAGGCACCAAAGAATCCGAACTTGCGCACCAACACACGATTGGCGAAAATGTAACATAGAGCAAGGACTATGGCCAAGGCAAAGGCGACCAATGCAACACGTGCCCAGCCGTCCACACTGGTGAGATTGACCAAAGAGTGATACCACGTGACAAAAAACATCTCCGGCTCTGGTGTTATCTTGTCAATGGTCTTTTCACGAGCCATCTGCAAATTGAATCTTATGTCGCCATCGCCGGGAGCGAGGAGCAACGCTCTCTCATAGTTTAGCACGGCCTTCGTGATGTTGTCCACACGATAGTAGGCATTGCCAAGATTATAGTACAACTCGGCACTGATACCATCCTGAAGCAGTTCCTCATAGTCTTTGATGGCCTGCTGGTACTGCTGCTTGGCGTATGCACTGTCTGCGTTGGCCTTCGTGACGGCGTGCGACATTGCAGGCATAAACATCACCAGCATCAACACACACACCACATGGCTGGCTTTTGAACTTGGTTTCTTCTTCATCGTCTCCTCTATCTTCATTATTGCCGTCATGGCAGCGTCGAATGTCTTGCGCATATTGCCTTTGGCATCACCTGGGGCGTAGCGTTCAAACTCGCACTCGTCGAGCGCGCCAATAAACAACTGGATAGTATCTTCACCAACACTACGCTCGGAAAGACACTGGCTGATATTCTCTCGGGAAAGATTCTCCACTGGGATGTTGAGCTTGTCGCCCACATATCCCCACAAGGTGCGCAGCACTTCATCATAGAACATGGCGTTGTTGCCAGCCTCCATCAGCTTATTCGCTTTCTTGAGGCGGCGCGTGGCCACCTTGTTTGCCTTGCGTCCGCGTTGTCTGTCTATATTGGAATTAGCTATGGCACGCTGACGGAAAATCACAAATAGCGACACAAACGCAATGGACAAAGCTGCAATAATGCCCCAATAAAGTGCTGAGCCGAAGAAAGAATCGCCCAACTCATGCTGGCGTGCAGCACCTGTCTTTATGTAACGAATATCTTTGTTTAGTTGTTTCAGTTCCTCTTGGCCTGTGAAATCGCTCACTTTCGCCTCGCCGGAACCTTTTTCGACATCTAACGTGAAAGCCTCTGTCTTTACTGTCTTATACTCGTTCGCATCCGTATCATAGTAGACAAACTCCACTGGCGGTATCTCATACTTGCCTTGGTGACGCGGTACAGCAAGGAAATCGTAGACCATGTTGCCCTCCACGCCATTGGACGTGAGCTTTGTTTTGTCCGTGACTTTGGGGTCATAAGTGTCGAAATCCTTAGGGAAATCTACTGTTGGAGTCTTTATCAGCTTCATGTTGCCACGTCCATTAACAATGACGCGGAGCGTAATGGGGTCATTGGCCTTTACCTTTTGCTTGTCGAGCTGAGCCGAAATGCTGAAACTGCCAACACCGCCAGAGAAGTTTGCTGGCCTCTTCGGAAGCGGCTCAACTTGTATTTTCAGTCCTGGCGCAACTATTTTCTTTTTCACCTCAACATAGCCAGAACCGCCATTGAAGAACGCTTCAAACGGGTCTATGTCACGATTTTGCTGTATCACAACACCATCAAATGTGATGCTTGGTATTTCAAGCTCTCCCGTCACCTGCGGGAACATCACATACTGACTCCATACGACAGTGCGATAAGGACGTCCGTTGAGAGTCTCCACCTTGAAACTCTTCTGTTGCGGCAGTTGAATTTCCTGAGTATGAAAGCCTTTCAAATCGGGCATCTTGCCCTGAAGCTGCGTCAAATCGACAAGCGTATATACTTTGTATGTGAGCAAAATAGGTTCTTGCTCATAAACACGACGCTTATTTGCGCTTACACGGATAAAGAGATCCGAACCAGTAATTGCCGTACCAGCCTGACGCATTGAGTTACCTTGCCTGCGCTGTCCACCGGAAGAGCCTTGCTGCATGGATGCAGAGACTGTGATGGTTAACGTGTTTGAGGTGACTTGTTTACCGCCTGCCGTGATTTTTGCAGCAGGAATTGTGTAATTTCCCTCCTTTGTGGCACTCAATATATATGTATATGTGATTGAGGACGTAGAACTCGTATGGCCGTTCACCATCTGAAAACTTGACTGCGACGATGTACTTGGCCCCATGAGCACATCCAACTCGGCAGGAATATCGCCGATACAGAAGTCTCTGACATCCTGTGTGTTGACTGTAAACGTAAGCCTAAATTGCTCACCCACACCCACATTAGACGGGGCTTCTGCCACAAGACGTTGTGCGGCAGCCTCAATGACAACCGCGATTAGCGCAAAAAATATGGTAGTCGTTCTCTTCATTGCTCGTCACCAATTTTTCTCCAACTTGCGTTTACCGGCCTGTTGCATGGCTTTCTTCATGCGCTCTTGCGTGTCTTTTTCCTGTTGCACAGCAGCATTGAGCAGTTGTTCAGCTGTCTCCTTGTCCATTTTGTTGCGTTCCTGTTCCTCTTGTTGCTGCTGGTTTTGTTGGTCTTGCTCTTGTTTCTGTTGCTCCTGCTGTTCCTGTTGCTGGTCATCATTCTTGTCCTGCTGTTGCTGCTGGTTTTGTTCTTGCTGTTGTGATTGTTGCTTCTTGAGCAGCCACTTGCAAAGTTCAAGGTTGTAGCGAGTGTTCTCTTCGCTCGGATTCAAGCGCAAAGCCTCTTTGTATGACTCGATTGCATCGGCATAAAGTTGGGACTGCTGACAGACAACGCCAATGTTGTGATAAGCCTGCGCCTTTCGTTTCGGGTTAGTCTCCACACGCGTTGCACTACCGTAAGCCTCAACCGCAGCAGAATCTTTTCCCTGTGCCAGCATGGCATTTCCGAGATTGAACAATGCCTGCGGATTTTGTGGGTTCTGTTCAAGAGCCTTGCGGTAAGCCACTTCTGCATCGGCGTATGAACCACTACGGAACAGTTTGTTTCCTTGCTGAACATACATACGGTCGGTCTGTGCATTTGCAGTCGCTGCCGAAACGAGAAGCAAGGCAAACGCTACCGCACCACGTTTGGTACGTTTGCTGAATAGAGTGACGTTCTTAAGAATAGGACTTCTACGGTCGAGCAGGCACGTCTCAATTATAAGCAAGAGAAGAGCAATAAGCCCGAAAGCCTGAAACTGCTCATCGTAGTCACTATATACCGTGCTATCTGTCTCTTTCTTTGCCAGCTTGTCAAGTTCATTGCTTAACTGTTCCTGAGCCTTGCTGTTATTGCTCACGTGGATGTAAGCTCCACCACCAGCCTCTGCAACATCCTTGCACATCTTTTCATTGAGTGCAGACATGACTGTATTGCCGGCGTTATCGCGCATATAGTCACCCGTCCCGGGTATTGGTATTGGTGCTCCCTGCGGTGAGCCAACGCCCAACACATAGACTCTCATGCCCTTGCTCTTGGCCTCCTTTGCAGCATCGATCGCACCACCCTCATGGTCTTCGCCATCTGTAATGACTATAATGGCCTTGCCGATGCCTTGCTGCTGTGTGAAACTGTGCGCTGCCATATTTATAGCACCTGCCAAATCTGTGCCTTGCGTTGCAATCATCGATGGATTGATGTCGGAAAGGAACATCTTGGCGGAGACATAATCGCTCGTGATGGGCAATTGCACAAAGGCATCTCCGGCAAAGACGATAAGTCCAATCTTATCATCCGTGAAATTGTCTACAAGATTTTCCACCATCATCTTGCTCCTTTCAAGACGGCTCGGCGCTACGTCCTTGGCATACATGGAATTACTTATATCCATGGCAATGATAGTCTCTATGCCAGTTCTTTTCTCCTGGCTAATCTTTGTTCCCATCTGAGGACGGGCAAGCATGGCAATAAAGAGAGCCAAAACCATCTCCAACAACCAAAATTTGGCATGTGGACGCCATCTCGACACGTCAGGCATCAACTGTCGCAAAAGCGCGGGGTCGCCAAAACGGCGCAATTTTCGTCGTTGCCTGCGCAAGAGGACAAAACGCACCGCAGCAAAAAGCGGTATGAGCGCAAGCAGGTAAAGGTATGTTGGTTCTGCGAATCTGAACATTTCAAGCCTTGTTTTAAGTTTCTTTCGATTATGGTATTCTCCTGAACACCGTTATCCGCAGCAATAGTTCGAGCAGCAAAGCTACCGTGGCTACAGCCGCAAAAGGCATGTATGCTTCGTATCGCTTGCGGAACTCGGTAACGTTCATCTTCGATTTTTCCAGTTTATCTATCTCCTTGTAGATGTTGTGCAGTTCTGTTGTGTTCGTTGCACGATGGAACACCCCATTCGTTGCCGACGCTATTTCGCTAAGCGTCTTCGTGTCAATCTCCACCGGTATATTGACATACTGTACTCCCCCCGCCACTGGCATTGGGTATGGAGCAACCTTGTTTGTGCCGACACCGATTGTATATACCCTGATACCGAGGCTGCGGGCAATCTCGGCTGATGTCATCGGCGACAGGTCGCCCATGTTATTGCTGCCGTCCGTGAGGAGAATCACCACCTTACTCTTGGCCTTTGATTCCTTCAGACGGCTCACGGCGTTGGCCAACCCCATGCCAATGGCTGTGCCATCCTGTATCAGTCCCCTTGCGGCAATGTCGGTGCGCACTCCTTGCAACAGATTCAACAGCGACGAGTGGTCGGTCGTCATCGGACACTGTGTGAAAGCCTCTCCTGCAAATATGGTGAGACCGATATTGTCGTTTGGCCTGCCTGATATGAACTCCGCCGCCACCTGCTTGGCCGCCTCAATGCGATTTGGCTTCAAGTCTTCGGCAAGCATACTTGTTGAGACATCAATGGCAAGCATTATGTCAATGCCCTCCACAGTGCGGTTGCTCCACGAATTTTGTGTTTGTGGGCGAGCAAGCACAATAACAAGCATCACGAAAGCCAAAACACGCAACACAGCCTGCAACGGCATGAGCCTCACACGCCAACTCTTAGGCGCAAAGCGATAGGCATAGGTGTCCCCCATGCGCATCGTTGGCTCGCTCTTCTTCCTGTACATCATGTACCACAGCAAGTATGGTATCACCAAAAGCAACAGGAATAGATATTCTTTATTGGCAAATTCCATTTCGATCAATGTCTTTCTTTACGAAAAGTCCGTTCAGCCCAGCAACTGATACATACTGAATATAACGTAGGCAAGCAGGGCGATGCACACAAATGCGATCAGACCTATCGTCACTTTTAGCACACGCCGTTCTTTCACCGAGCGCACCTGCTCCTTTGAGAGCTGCGGACGCTGCACCTCCTCGGTAGGCATATTTTCTATCTTCGTGCTATTTATGAACTCAATGGCGTTGACAAGGTTCATGTCGTTCTCATTAATGAGAGTGGAGTACTTAGCAAACTTCACGAGGTCGGCTGTCTGGAACAGCGTGCGCAGTTCATTGAGCGACACTGCATCGGCCGTGGACATAAGCCGTTCGATTATCTGTCCGCTGGTCATCTCCATGGCCTTGAAACCATACCTTTCCTCTATATACTTGCGCAGCGTGTCGGTTAGTTTGGTATAATACTCCTTCTGATTATCCGACTGCACCATCTTATTTGCCTTAATCTGCTCAATCTCCTTCATCGCCTTTTGATGGGGGAGCAGTCGCTTAACTATCCTTATGTGAGAGATGATGGGCTTGTCTGCCCTCAATCGCACGTAAAGGTATGCCCCACCCGCTCCGAGCAAGAGCATGAGAACACTCAGCCAAAAGGCTTCGCTCCAGTCACTCCACTCAAACGGATTGTCCTGCACGCTCCAAGGGCCATAGAATTTGTCTATGTTAACCGTGTCGACATCTATTTCTAAGACTTTCACGGCAAGGCTTTTGCTCTCATATTCCTTGCCATCCACGTTCACCTTGAAAGGCGGCAGATAATAGAGCTGACCATCAAAAGACGTCAGCGTATAGCTCACGGTATGCTGCACTAAGCCATCATCCAACGGTACGTTGTTCTCTTCGCTGCTGCTTACCACCTCCACTCCTGATATTATCTCTTGTCGAGGGGCGAACAATGGCATAGCGACATTGGCACTCTCCGGCGCAACAACCTTCAGCTGGACATGAGCCTGCTCGCCGATGCGCATTTCTATTGTGTCAATGGTAGCCTCCACCGTCACTTGCGCAGTGGCGCAAGTGACGGCGGCAAGCAACACCGTGATCAGTATTCTCTTCATTTCTTTCTCATTCTTTTCACGTAGCGGGTCATGTGTCAAACAGCAAAGGATGCACGCAACATTCATGCCCTCTTCTTGAACAACAACATCAATGCCTTTACGAAATCCTCGTTGGTCGCAACTGACACACTGTCAACATTGCTGCGGTTGAACGTTTCCTGCAAGGCAGCCTGGCATTTTTCCCAATGCCGGCGATGAGCCTGACGCAGATACTTACTACTTGTGTCTATGTACTGCTCAAAGCCTGTCTCCGCATCTACGACTTTCATCAGTCCGACATCCGGCAAACTCTTGGCCAATGGGTCATACACCTGTATTGCAGCCACCTCATGCTTTCGATTGCAGACGGTTAGTTGCTGTTCAAAGCTCCCTCGCACATAGAAATCGCTCAACATAAAGGCGGTACAGCGACGTTTCATCACTCCCGACAGGAACTCCAAAGCCACGCCGACATCGGTTTTCTTGCTCTCGCCCTTGAAATCGAGCATCTCACGTATGATGTAGAGTATGTGTTTGCGGCCTTTTTGTGGTGGAATATACTTCTCTATTTTGTCTGAAAAGAATATCACGCCAGCCTTGTCGTTATTCTGTATCGCACTGAACGCCAGTGTGGCGGCAATCTCCGTCACCATGTCGCGTTTCATCTGATGCCGCGTACCGAAATCGAGCGAGCCGCTAACGTCGACGAGAAGCATGACGGTGAGTTCTCGTTCCTCTTCGAACACCTTGACGTAAGGACGATGGAAGCGTGCAGTGACGTTCCAGTCGATGTCGCGCACGTCATCACCAAACTGGTATTCGCGCACCTCGCTGAAAGCCATGCCCCTACCCTTGAACGCGGAGTGGTACTGCCCAGCGAAGATGTTGGAGCTAAGGCCACGTGCCTTTATCTCTATCTTGCGAACCTTGCGTATTAACTCCTGCGGCTCCATATCAAGGCACTTCCACCTTATTTATTACCTTGCTGACGATTTCCTCGCTCGTCATGTTGCTTGCTTCAGCCTCGTATGTGAGGCCGATACGATGGCGCAGCACATCGTAGGCCACGGCTCTGACATCCTCCGGCACCACATATCCCCTCCGCTTGATGAAAGCATAGGCGCGGGCAGCCTTGGCAAGATTGATGCTAGCACGCGGGCTTCCTCCGAACGCAATCATGTCTTTCAGCTCACGCAATCCGTAACGCTCCGGATAGCGAGTTGCAAAGACTATATCAGCTATGTATTGTTCAATCTTCTCATCGATGTAAACCTCTCGCACGACACTGCGAGCCTTGAGAATGTCATCGGCAGAAGTAACGGGATGCACCTCCGGCAGTCCGCCACCGATGTTGGCGCGGATTATCTTCTTCTCCTCCTCAAGCGTCGGATAGTCTATAACGACTTTCAGCATAAAGCGGTCTACCTGTGCCTCTGGCAGCGGGTATGTGCCCTCCTGCTCTATGGGGTTCTGCGTGGCCATCACGAGGAATGGGTTTGGCAAGGCAAACGTCTCACTGCCTATGGTCACTTGTTTTTCCTGCATGGCCTCAAGCAATGCGCTCTGCACCTTCGCGGGGGCGCGGTTAATTTCATCTGCCAGTACAAAATTGGCAAACACAGGGCCTTTCTTCACTTGGAAATTCTCATCCTTCTGCGAATATACCATTGTGCCCACCACGTCGGCAGGCAGCAAGTCAGGCGTAAACTGTATGCGGCTGTAACCTGCATCTATGAGCTGTGCCAGTGTCTTTATTGCCAGCGTCTTTGCCAAGCCCGGCACACCTTCGAGGAGGATATGCCCGTCACTGAGCAAGCCTATGAGCAAAGAGTCCACCAAGTGCTTCTGACCAACAATCACGCGATCCATGCCGGAAGTCAGGTTGGTGACAAAGGAGCTTTGTTGTTCTATCCGTATATTCAGTTCACGGATGTCAATGGATTCTGCCATGATGCTATTCTTTAAGTTTCATTTTTTCGTGAGTCTTCTCAAAATTATGCGCAAAAGTACTCATTAAATGGTTGAAACCTGCACAAATGCCGCCTAAATAATATTAAAAACATTGCTCATTTGCAGCAATTTAAATTCCTTTTCTTTAATTATAAGCCACCCATAAAACAGCGACACCCCATCCGCCCCTTGTAAGGATGCGAATGGAATGTCGATCTGCAATGTGAGGTTGCGCCCTCACTTACTCTCCAGCAAATCGCCGATTTCTGCTATCTCGTCTTCATCGAACCACTTGGAGAGTTTTGCCTTTGACTTCTCCTTTATCTCTGGGTCAACGTTTCCCCACACTTTTTTCAGAACATAGACCAGGACTGCAAAGTCGTCGGTAAGTCCAACGATTGGTATTGCGTCAGGCATCACGTCGAGTGGACTTATCATGTAACCCAACGCTCCGATGATGAGAGCCTTGTCTGTCTTTGATACTTTGTCGCTTTGTAGCGTGTAATAAAGAATGAACGCTGCATAAACCAGCTTCGCTCCAGCCCGCTTGGCAATGCGCGAGACTTTCTCCATAAAGTCATTGGCGGAGAAGCGGTTTGCATAACTCATAAAATCGGGTAATTCCATAATATTCCTTGTTTTGTTATTGATGTTTTATTCTCACTATCCTGATGCCAATTTGCGAGGGATGCCTTGCGAGATAATCGCGCAGCAGCATCGGTTCTTCCACCACCTTGTGGTGCAACATCGACGCATTGAGCAAATGCAGTCCGTCTGTATGCCACACGGCAAAGCCCACATGGGCTATGTCGAGACCGTCCTTGCCACTCGTTATCGCTATTATGTCGCCGTCGCGGACAGCAAGGCGCATGGCCTCTGAATCCACAACGTCAGCTTTCGGTATATATTTAAATGTCCTCCCCGTGAGGCTTCGTTCCATGTCACCTATCGCGCCGAGAAGCTCGGGATGCGTCTTCAGTGCCTTGTACGACGAGGGGTGATCCGTCATATAGTGTACATCCACGGTCTGCATGGCAGAGAATGGCGGGTCGGGGCTTTGCACCTCCTCCACAAACCCCATTGAAGCATTGTCCAATATCCATTCCGTAAAATAATGGATGCGGCTCTGGTAGCCGTTGAGCAAGCCTCTGCGGTAGCGCAGTTTCTTCAGAGTTTCTGCATAGTCAGCAAACGTCCGCTGCCCTTTCCATGCGCAGATGGTCAGCGCAGTTGCACTCTCCACGAGCGTAGTGCAGTCTAACTGCCTCATGTTCACTACAAGACGTTCATCGTCGTTCACTTCAAGTGTATGCGCCACGTATGGGCGACCGATGAATTTGCGTGCGAAAAAGAGCGGGAAGCACGTCCCCTCCCCTGCCTCGGAAGCCTCTGCCAAAGCAGTTTCAACAAACACGCTGTCGGCAGGCTCATAGCACACCCCGTTCTGCCCCGCGCCCGATAGCGCAGCCATACAGATAGCCATGGTCAGCAATGCCCTCGTCATCTTCATTTCACACTGTCGAAAAACGACGTATCCACGTCACACATTCTTTCCCGTCAGAACTTCCCGAGAATCTGATCCATGACCCAATTCACAGGTGTTGCCGACACACTCGTACACGTGCAGACACCTATGCCCTGCAAATGCTCTATCACGTTTTTTATGAGTGGATATTGCACGTGCGGCGGATTGGGCACGGTGATTGTCTGCTGGCCATCCACGGTGTGCAACACGATTGGGTCGTAGTTGAACACAGAAAAGCTAAGCTGCCCCCGATTGCCAATGATCTCAATGCGGTCTTCCCTCGCCGACTCATAGGCAACGAAGCACCACGAGCCACTTCCGGGCAGACCGTTCTCAAACCGGAAACAGGCACACACCGAATCCTCCGCCCCATAAAGCCCGCCTCTGTTGGCGCATATACCGTTGGCCTCCACAATCACCCCGAATATGTGCTGAAGCAGGTCAAGCTGATGGGGTGCGAGATCGTAGAAATAGCCTCCGCCAGCGATGTCGGGTTGCAGCCGCCACGGCAGTTTGTCGCCCTGCTGATAGTCAAGGTCGCGCGGTGGCACAGCCAACCTCACCTGAACATTGATCACCTCGCCTATTGTCCCGCTGTCAATTATGTCTTTTACGCGCTGGAAGTAAGGCAAGTAGCGTCTGTAATAGGCCACGAAGCAGGGCACGCCAGTCTGCTCGCTCACGCGATTGAGGCGCACGCAGTCTTCATAGGAAGCTGCGAGTGGCTTCTCCACATAGACAGGCTTGCCCGCCCTCATTGCCATAACGGCAAACGTGGTGTGGCTCGACGGGGGTGTCGCAATGTATATGGCGTTCACGTCAGGGTCATCGATAAGCTCCTGCGCATCGGTGTACCATTTTCTTATATGGTGACGCTCGGCATAACTGCGCGCTTTCTGCTCGCTGCGACTCATCACGGCCACAACCGAAGAGCCTTCCACCTCGCTAAAAGCGGGTCCGCTCTTCATCTCGGTCACTTCGCCGCAACCGATGAATCCCCATCTTAGTATTTTCATAAATAAGTATAATGATGTCGCAAAGGTACGAAAAAATAAATTACCTTTGCAATGCACATCGGATTTTATAATTTAAAATTATGGAGAATCAAACCAACGATTCCTTTATGAAAAACCGTAGCGCGAGTGCCTGTATCATTGAAGGCTACCGGCTTTACACTGGCAATTTCAAGACAATATTCCGCTCGTCATGGCTCGCGGCACTGCTTTTTGCCGCAGCATACAGTGCGCTGACAACGGTGGCAGTGGTCAACCTGCCCCGCCTGCAAATGGAAGCGTTGCTCTACGGCAACGATGTCGGCCCGGCAGAATTTCCGTGGGTGCTTGCCGTCATTCCTTTGCTCGCCATCGTCTGCATACTCCTCGGAATCGGGGTGTGCTCCTGCGGCCTCGCACAACTGTACAATTACTCCACGCATGGCTCATTCTCTGCACCCGAGAAATGGTGGAAGCCGAATGTGGGCGACTATTGGCGCACTCTGAAAGGCACGGTGCTCTGCGTCGTGCTTGCTGCCGTGGCATTCTGCGTGTTGGAATCTGTCGTATGGTTTCCGCTGAAAGCCTCTGCCACAACCGACGGTTCTGGAAGCATCACGCTCAAGATTGCCCTCGCAACGATGGGCGCGCTGAGCGCATTGGCCGCGCTCCCTCTGTGCCTTGCATTCTTCCGCTACGTCGCACCTGACGCAAAAGGCTTCTGGGCGCAACTTCAAAAAAGCTATGCAATGGGCATACGCCACTTCGGATTCATTTTCATCGTGGCTCTTGCAAGCCTCTTGGTCGTCAGCATCACATGGTTCGTGATGGCATTGCCAAGTGTCATAATGGGCGTTGCCACATTCAAGGCTTACTTAGGAGAGCTTTACGGCGACCCTCTCGGACTGCCGTCATACATTATATACATCGCCACCGTGGTGTTCCTCATTGCCGGATTCATCCTCGCGTTCATCCTGCTTTCCACAATGTTCACGGGCTGTTTCATGCACGGCTCCATTGAGACGCACGAAGCGGAACGCCGCCAGTTCAAGATGTCATCGGCAGAGACGCCACAAGAAATCGCCTAAGATGAAACGCATCCTCTTCATAGACCGTGACGGAACGCTCATCGCTGAGCCTGCCGACGAACAGATAGACTCGTTTGAGAAGCTGCACTTCGTGCCAGGAGCATTGCGCAACCTCTCTTTCATCCGCCAAAAGCTCGACTTCCTTTTTGTGATGGTTACAAACCAAGATGGTCTTGGCACTCCATCGTTCCCAGAGGAAACGTTCTGGCCAGTACACAACTTTGTGCTCGAAACGCTACGCGGCGAGGGCGTGGAGTTCGACGATGTACTCATCGACCGCCATTTCCCTGCTGACAACGCGCCAACGCGAAAGCCCGCAACCGGACTTGTTGAGAAATACATGGGCGGCGACTACGACCTCGCCAACAGCTATGTCGTCGGCGACCGCGACACCGACGCGCAGTTTGCCTGCAACATTGGATGCCAATCGCTCATCATTGGGCGCGACGGCATGACGTGGGACAAGATTGCCGAACGCCTGTTTGCTGGCGAGCGGAGGGCTGAAGTGAGGCGGACAACGCGGGAGACAGACATCGAGGTGAGCCTCTGCCTCGACGGGAACGGCAAGAGTGACATCAATACCGGCCTCGGATTCTTCGACCACATGCTTGAACAGATTGCCAAGCATGGCATGATTGACCTGCGGATAAGGACGCACGGCGACCTGAACGTGGACGAGCACCACACCATAGAAGACACTGCAATCGCTCTCGGGGAATGTCTGTTGCGCGCCCTCGGCGACAAGCGCGGAATAGAACGCTACGGCTACTGCCTGCCAATGGACGACTGCCTCTGTCAGGTGGCCATTGACTTCGGAGGGCGGCCGTGGCTCGTGTGGAACGCCGAATTTCGCCGCGAACGCATTGGCGACGTGCCCACGGAAATGTTCCTGCACTTCTTCAAGAGTCTTAGCGACAGCGCACGAATAAACATCAACGTGAAAGCGGAAGGCACAAACGAGCACCACAAGATTGAGGGAATATTCAAGGCTTTCGCCCGAAGCATAAGGATGGCTGTACGACGCGACATTACGCACTACGAACTGCCTTCCACAAAAGGCACACTTTAAAGTCTGTCGCCACCTTATATAATATAATCTTAATCATTGGAACGGCCGGCAAATCGGGCTTTGCGAGCGGACGTTTGACATTGCCGGGATTATAACGACGCGAGATTATGGAACTGCCCGTACAGTTTGACAACATAAACCGCCGTGTCGC